>CAYWMG010000440.1:0-6600 GCA_964459245.1 uncultured Candidatus Bathyarchaeia archaeon | reverse complement strand
CGTCAGTGCAGAGCATGACATGTCCGAGGTCCATTCTTTCTCGAACAATTGTGTCAAGCAGTGTTGCTGTAGATCCGTTCCACTCAAAGATCATCTTGCCGCCGTTCAGTATTGCCCACGCGCCGCGCTTGACTATTTCAGCAACTTTTTCCGGCGTGGAACATTGATGATCGGTTGAGATGCCGGCGGCTACGTATGCTTGAATCCTGTTTCCTTCACAGTTTGAGAAGTGGCCGTCGACGATTTTTCTCTCCTTGAGTGTGATGTTGATCATTCTCAGTACGTTTCTGTTTCTCTCAGAGATTATGCCCGCGTCATCCATCACTTCTGCAAGTCCAATAACGTTTTTTCGTTTTATCCATTTTCGTGCGTGTTGTGAGGATATTTTGGGGGTTGTTTCTAAAGAAGGAACAGAAGGTACCGAGGATGGGATCATGATGAAAATTTTTCCCAGAGCATTTTCGCAATCTTTCATGAATATCTCAACTGCTTTGGGGCCCGCGGCGTTGGCGACTTCGTGGGGATCTTCGATTATTGCAAGAGTGCCGTGTGGTATTGCTAGTCTTGCGTGAATTGAAGGTGGAAGTAATGAGTCGTCGATATGATAGTGAGCGTCTATGAATCCTGGACAGAGTATGCCCTTGATGTGGATTATGTTAGTATGAGGGCCTATGAGGTCATCTACGTTTCCTATTCGTGAGATTCTCGAACCAGCAATTGCTACATTCGCTTTTTCAATTATGCACGCATCCACGTTGACGATGTGTCCATCTACAAGAACTGTGTCTGCATATTCCTTGCCCGTTACCGCTTTCATTGCGAGCATTCGAGATTCGAAATTACTCATGCGCGTATACCCTTTGGTCTTCACAAATAGAGTTTAGTGAATTAACTCCACTAATAGCTTCGTCTAGGTAGGTCTGAGCTCATCGCGGCATTTTCTGAAGGTGAATTTACTTGACTAGGCTCCCATTGCTGCTTGCAATAATGTTCGAAGGGCTTCAATGATGTTGTATACTACTCCAACGATCAGCGTCATTCGTGCCAGTACGATGCTTCCGAAGCTGGCGCCGAAGAAGAACATCAATGAGAATCTTCCTACCCTACTTAGAGGTTTGAGGGCTCCCTTTTGTTGTTTTGTGTAGAAGAAGTAACTGAATGAAGTGACAAGCGTTACTAGTATGACGAAAGCATCTAAGAGGCTCCAGGAATTTGTGGTTCTGAAAGCGTTCCAGACTGTGACAAGTTGCCTCCATAATGATGCGTCAACATCAGTCCTCACCGTTATGCTGAAGCCGGTGGCCACAATGAGTGCCAATGGCAATTGTCTCAACCACGTCAACCTCTTCAACGCTTTGAACCCGCCTAGGAAGCTAGTGAACAGCATTAATCCCAAGAGTATTGGAATTATGTTGGATGGGTCTTTGGGCAGTGGAATTATGGCAATATTCAAAATATTATTTATTGCCAAGGCTGAAGAAATCCCCACTGCAGTTCCAACGAAAAGGTGTTCGGCTATCTGGAAAGCGCGCCCTGGTTTGAAGAGGAAACTAAATATCAAGAGCGTCAATACGAGTGATACAACAATTCCTAACAGTGTTGCAACGTCAGGCATGTTTATTCACCCTTCCTCCTAGAAAACCGAATGTGCTGATCGCTATCAAAATTAGAATTAGCGCACTGGTGGTCGTAATTGATTGCATTTGCTGAACACCAATCCCAGGTCGGTTCAACAAGGTTTCGTATTCTGCGACGCCTGGTGTGCCAACAAGCACTCCTGCTACTTGGTTTGATCTAATGTATGCCTCTATCAATGGTCGGTTTCCCGCCGTCAAGATTGACAGTAATCTGGTCTTGTATGGCACTACCCATTGTTGAACCCACATTATCGTGGACGATCCATCATCGACTGTGACGAGGAGAGCCACATCTTTGGCTCCATTCACATTAGTCATTATTGGCAATGCATCTATTGACTTGCCGTAAGCGTCAGTTTTTAATAAACTGCGAATATTCTTGCCAAGCACTTCAGCGGCGGACTCTCTGCCGGCGATGTATCCAAAGTTGACGTAGTCTTCACCATATTTCTCATCCTTCATCAACGGAGCCAGTCTAGTGTCATATATTGGTGCACCCTCAGGGAAGTAGAGTGCCCAAAAGATTATCTTCGCTCCTTTACTTTTTAGCTGCGTTATCGCAGCCACTGTCCCACCGTTAAGTTCATTCAAGGTTGCAGGTGTCTGGTCGATCGAGATCACTACCACGTCTCCCGGTTTCAAAGTTCCAATAGTATCGCTGAATGCTATCGAGAGTGGAGTTGGCGTAATTTTCTGTTGGATTGGCACTACAAGGGGTATTAGAATTGCGATGATGAGCAATAGGTAGAGGTATCGGCTCTTGACAGTTTGAACCTTATCCCAGAATGGCATTTTCATGGACCTCCTCCAATCAAACGTCTCTCTCGTCCCACAAGCATTCTTACCAAGAATGTCGCAGATCCTATGAAGGTGCCCATGGCTAGGGCGCTTGATACGCCGTTGACTGGTATTCGAAGGATCCAGTCTCCAACGATTCCAAGAATCGGAACGTTGTCAGACACTATTGGCATATTTCTTAAAGTGACCAAGATTACTGGGAGTAGAAAACCTATTGCATCGATCGTTTTTGGTTTGAGATGCCGGTAAGCAGCTACCAATAGGGCGAAGGCTAACAATGAGAATGTTGCAGTGTACATAGAGTTGAATATGTAATTGAAATCCCATTGAAAGAAAGCGCTTGCCCACGGGGAAACGATAATGCCCGTGAGGAGAGTTATAACGAGGGAGCCAAGCAGTAGTAAACTCATTGACCTGTCGAATGAACTAGTTTTCTTGTTCAATAGCTTCCCACAGTGAGACCTCACAACACTGATCATGCCTACGATCATTGCAAACCCTACAAGGATAGATGCCCACTTTGTTGTAGGAATTCCCAACCCTGTTTCTACGGAGGGTTGTATGAAGTAGTCAGAGATCAGTATGAAGCATATGACCGCTGCGATGAAGATTGGAATATCTCTTGTAAGTCTCATGGTCTTCATCCAATCTTGACTCCGAAGATTACGGTGAGCAGTAGACCTGCAAAGAGCAGGAATATGGAAACTGATTTCACTATGTCGTCTCCGAGAAGACTCCCCAAAAGAACTGGTTGGCCAGTTGCAGCGGCTTCTGCCGCGAATATCTCTGGTCCAATGAGCAGGTAATCACAGACGGCAGCGAAGTAGGGCATTTGGTTTGCGGTTTCAGTTCCGCCGATTACTATCGCGCCGGTTGAGCTAGCAGTTTCGCACATTAGCAATGATTCACCACTATAAGACCCTGCTAGAACGCAAGAGGCAGGTTTTCTGTTGTAGACTAGACTCATCATTCTTATGCAATGTGTGAAAGAACGATCGCTTGTGAACTCCACGTTATCCGGTTTATACCCCTCAGGATATCCCTGGCCATCGTATGCATTCTTGACAATGGCGTCAGCTATCGGTAGTTGTTCTGGCCAAGAAACTAGAGCGATAGTTTCTGCTTTAAGTCGGGCTGACTGAGCGGCGACTTCGCCAAGTATACCCAATCCGGCCATGTGCCCTGGCCCTCTGGGGCTTGCTAATCCTGCTAAGGAGTTTCCGCCTGCATAGAGTATTGGAGTCCCCATCTCCACGCACCGTCCCACAGCTTCCTTGATCGCCACCATCGCCGGCAATTCTCTGATCGTGGGTATCTTGCCTTTCATAGCTCTGAGGATTGAGAAGGTTACCACTGTTAGTGCAAAGATGAGCAATAGGAAAGGGGCCTCTCTCCCGCTTACTAGGCTGATTATCAACGATTTTTCGTCTCCACAGCTTCTTTCCCGATTGTTTGCATTTGCTACCGACTCGTCTATCAACCGCGGCCTAGTTCGCTGTTATGCGTATTATTGATTTGCTATAGAGAATCATTGCAATGTGCACGAGAGCTTACTATATCCTAACCCCTAAGTCATAGGCTAGTAAATGCTGCAGATCGCTTCTGTCATAACTAATGAGTGGTACAGACACTACATACAACATGCCCTGCTGTGGACAAAGCGAAACGGCTAGTTTTGGGGGGGTTGAAATTCCAGACACATTATTTTGAATTATCCTTAACACAGATCTTAAGGAGATGCTCCGTCTATACTTGGAAATGCGCTATCTTAAACCGAGGCTTGAAGCTCCCATGAATGTCAATCGCAGAGAGGGTGCAAAAATTGCCTGAGGTGCAAGAGAAACCCATTTCGGAGCATCTAATGGAGCTTGCCAACAGACTAAAGATCGTTGTCATAGCGCTCCTAGTGACATGCTCAGTGGGCTTCTTACCCTCCGATCCTAGAGGGTTCTTGGATCCAATCAACAATTATCATCCGATCATTTCATTGATGATGTTGAAGATTAGGCATGACTTCCTTCCTGCCGGGGCGACGCTTATCGCCTCGGGGCTTGTGGACACCATCTTTGTGTACATGTACCTAACGTTACTGATTGGTGTAGTGCTCTCTTCACCGATTATTGCTTATGAGCTCTATATGTACATTAAACCGGCACTGTATCCTCACGAAAGGAAACATCTCTTAGCATACACTGGATCATTCATCGGGCTCTTCGTGCTAGGACTCATCATGGCGTACTTTCTAATAATCCCGCTTACGTTCAAGATTTTGGTCTGGTTCATCAATTCGGGTGGAGCAGTTCCCTTCATTGGCATAAGAGACTTCTATAACTGGGTCCTGACGCTTCTATTGGCGTCAGGCATTTTCTACACATTACCGGTATTCATCGTGATGCTTGTACAATACGGTATCATCCCTGCACAATCGCTTGCTGGCAAGAAAAAACTGATGATCTATTTCGCCCTGTTCATAATTCTAAACATCATAACTCCTGACCCAACCCCAATAACCGCCACGATCATACTGATCCCCTTCATTGTAATCTTTGAAGTTGCAGCGCTAGCCGCAAAAAGAATCGATGAAGGACGCAAGAAGGTGGGTTACCCATATGGACCGCCTAAGGTTGGTGTGGCAGTATGCAAGTTCTGTGGGGGTAACGTGTTCTCTTCGTTCTGTACAGTATGTAAGAGGTCACAAATCTAGCCAAGCGTAATTGTCTGTGAAGAATTCTTAATGACTAGAACAATCGAACGAAGTCGAGTTTTGTTGTCTTCATGTTCCCAATGATACTGTTTCAGTTATCTCGCGTATTTTTCTGATTGCTGACAATGCCGCTAGCCAGCTTGTCTTAGGGTTGGTTGGGGAGGGGACATTCTCTATCTTGACCGTCAACGTTCCAAAGGGGCCTCTTGCGAAAATCTCATGGGTGTTCTTGGTTGTGTTGGGATCGGCTATGACTCTAGCCTTTGTCTTGACTGGTCCCAGGCCGGCGAGGCTTAGGGCAAGAGCGACGTTAACATTGGCTGGGAATAATGGAGCCGCCTCAGCTGCCGTTCCGTCGTATATGATGATCGGCTCCTTGAGGCCTTCCAAATTAATTTTCTTTCGAGTCACGTATGGGGCTTCTTTAAGACCTTGAGGTGGCTTTGTTGTTGTTATAGAGACTTCGTCCAGTCCAGCAGCAGCCGCTGCCTTAACAGCGTCCAAGCCTCCTATGGCTCCCGACGGTATGTAGACGCGTACTCCATTCTGTTTCGCCAGTGTCGTTACTTGAAGGAGCAATTCCTTATCGCTGAAGGCTCCAACGCTCATGATCAACAAGTTTTTGCGGTTTCGAAGCACTTCTGGTGTGTGTTCGCGAACGACCATTTGATTCGCGGCCTCGATTACAAGATTAACTTGCGGGTTTTTCGAAACGTCGCTTACGCTCCGTGCGACTAACGGTTTTTTTAATAAGGTGCCAGCCAAGTTCTCAGCAAATTGTTGAACGACGTCGTACACTGTGGTGAGTTCTGTTTCGCCAGCTTCTCCGCGATCAATAGCCTGAGCAATATTTCTCCCTATTGATCCACAACCCAGTAATCCCGCATACACTCGGCTCATCGCTAACACCATTGGAGAGAGTTTGTCATAATAGTTGATGATAAGGTTGTTCGGATGGTGAAAGTATCATGGTCATGCGTCCAATGAGGTTTGCTATTCCCAGTGGTTGATTTCTCCTTGAAATTTCGCTTCCCGGATGAACTTCCTCTTATGTGGTCATGGATTGATCCAAGTTAGGTGTCCGGGTATACGTTAGAATTTCCAGTATTGGTTTGAAACCTATTTTCAAGTATACTTTTTCACCCATACCGCCCTTTCTTGTCCTCAGCCATGTCAACTCTATCCTTTCGCCTTTCAACCTGTTCAATGCATGCTTTACAATTGTTGTAGCGACATGCTTCCTCCTGAATTCGGGAATCGTTGACATCATATGGATCGAAGCAACTTGATCTTTGATGTATAACAAACCCCTCCCAACAGGTTTGTTATCGAGTTTTGCTAGGAGAAGATGTGAAGACTTTTTTTCGCATCGAGCTTGAAGGTGTCAAGACTCAGCTTTCCTTTATCTGATGAGACGTATCGTTTGATTCCGCTCTCTCCGGTTGGCACGTGAATGATCAG
>CAYWMG010000439.1:0-1753 GCA_964459245.1 uncultured Candidatus Bathyarchaeia archaeon | reverse complement strand
TTGTAACCGCTGAGGATGCTCACGCCTACAAACCAAGTATCAGACCATTCCAGATTGCGCTCCAAAGATTAGGGAGCAAAGCCGCTCAGGTGCTGCATGTGTCTTCAGGATTCCGATATGATGTTCCCCCGGCTCATGAGCTGGGATTCAGAACTGCTTGGATCAATCGTAAGAAGGAAAAAATGCCCTCAGGATTGAAACCTGACTTACAGTTTTCCAGTCTCGAGGCGCTCGCACAGTTCGACGAGCGTTCCTAAGCCTCAGTCAGTTACCTGCGGCTTATGGTCTTTCGAACCTCTTGATAGACGGGTAGGCCTTCAGTTGGATTCGCCCTTATCTTGATGAACTCGTCCATGATGCGCTTCGTCATAGCGCCTGGTTTTCCATCTCCGATCTCTATTCCCTTGACTCTGACCAGTGGCAGGATTTCTCCAAGAGTGCCGGTTAGAAATGCTTCATCTGCATTGGTGACAGCATAGGGTGTGAGGGTTGTCTCGGATATGTTGTAGCCCAACTCACGGACTAGTTTAATGATCCTATTTCTGGTCACGCCTTGTAGCACGCCTGCTGATAAGTGTGGTGTGAAGAACTCATTGTCCTTCACAATGAATAGGTTGGTTGTTGTTGCTTCAGAGATGAATCCGTTTCTGTCTAGCATTAACGCATCATCCGCTCCCATGTCTACGGCTTCCAGCTTGGCCAGTACACTGTTTAGGTAATTCAGGGATTTTACTTCGTGTGATGTCGCATCAACAGCATCGCGGCGTATCGAAGATATAGTAACTGATACCCCATTCTGTCTTGCTTCTGCACCGTAAGAAGGTTCAACATGCTTGGTGATAATGATGGTTGAAGGGTTTCGGCAATTTCTCGGATCGACTCCTAAGTCGCCTACGCCTCTAGTTACTACGAGGCGAACGTATGCATCCTTCAACCCATTTCGTCTTATAGTTTCAACTATGGCTTTGGTCATTTCTTCCGGCGATAGTGGGATCTTGAGCTTGATAGCCTTCGCCGAGCTGTACAGTCGATCTAGGTGCTCCTTGTATTGGAAGATGACGCCGTCGTATACGCGAATGCCTTCAAAGACTCCATCACCATAGAGCAGTCCATGATCGAACACGGAGACCGATGCACGAGACTGGGGGCTCCATTCTCCGTCTACATAGACGACTGGTTCGTTGGTTACCAAACTTCTTCAATTTGGAACTAAATGGACTTGCGTATAAAATTGTTCAGCCAGATAATTGCAATGCACTCTTTTATCCGTCATCAAGGTTCTGTCAAGCCTTCGTGTGCTTGACTCAGACGATAGAACGGTCATCAATAAGATAGATAAAGTGCAGTGCAGTCAGTCATGAGTCTGGGCCGGTAGTTCAGCCTGGTTAGAAGACATCAAACGTCTGGCTGGAACGTTGCCCTTACACGGCAAAGGTCGCCGGTTCAAATCCGGTCCGGCCCACCAACTTCTCAGCCGTGGACCATTTCGTGGAGCTCCAGTCCGCTTACGCTACGTTACGCCAAGCCCTTGCCATTAGTCCAGGGGCTCTCTATCTTTAATACAATGCCGGCACCAATTTTTTCATGTAATCGAGTGTACAGGTTGGGTTTTGTGTGAGAGCTTGTAAATTCGGAATTATATTGTCGGTATTAATTATGGCAGTGGTTGCGGCAGGTAATAGCGCCGTTTCAGCCGACTCGTGCGTTGTAGAACCCAATTCCCACGCCTACATAGCTCCGAACTCTATCTCCA
>CAYWMG010000438.1:0-8230 GCA_964459245.1 uncultured Candidatus Bathyarchaeia archaeon | reverse complement strand
AGAGTGATTGATAACGCTTGAAAGTGAGTAAGATCTACGATCTGGGAGAACGTGGAGCTTGTCATTAGTAGTCTCGAAGGATCTGTGCGACAGCTTGAATGGCTTCGTTGAGATCTGTGGACGCGGCTGCTTCCTTGTTTATCTTCGTTAGAAAGCTATTAACGATGAATTGTAGAAGGGGGTCGATGGCTGGTCCGAGGATGTCGTGCAACACTCCAGAAAACTCAACGAACTTTATCGGGATTTCTTGCCTTCGGATTGCGTAATCTGCCTCGAGGGCTTCATAGATGACGTTCTTGGTGCCTTCGCCCAACCTAGCCAATCCTTCATCGACAATGTTGACGAATATTTCCGAAGGCATCACGACATCTTCACCTGATCCATAGGGACATGGAGCGTCCTGGTTGATCTCGCTCACCTTAACAGGTTTGAGGAAAGTAATTGACCAGTCGCGTGTTGGTATGTTACATACTTCACATCTTATGTCGCTCTCAATCCTAAGACGATGCATTCTTTCAATCGCTCTCTGGAGGAGCTAGTTCATATGCCCGAGCATGGTGGGATATTGATCGTTGATGATGACTCGAGCATAAGACAGACCATACCAGTCATATTGCAGCGCGAAGGTTACGTAGTTGACACGGCTGAAAACGGTCAAGAAGCTATCGCAAAATGTGAAAAGAACTATTACAGCTTAGCTTTGCTTGATGTCCGTCTTCCTGACTTGGAGGGAACCAAGTTGCTGACACTGTTAAGGGAGACGACGCCGAGAATGATCAAGATAATTGTAACAGGTTTTCCGATCCTTGACAATGCAGTCGACGCCATAAACAGAGGAGTCGACAGTTACCTAACGAAACCACTGAGTAAAGAGAAACTTCTCAAGACGGTGAGAGAACAGTTAATCAAACGGGATAATGAAAATGAATTCACTGAGGAAAAACTCAAGGCCTACATGGCGTCCCGGTTCATGCATGCAAAAACGATACACCGTGCAACAACCCCTATTCCCGAAAACTCAACGCGACTCCAGCTGAACAAGAATGCTAAGAATACTTGGCAAGAATACTTGTTGCCAAGAATACTTGTTATCGACGACGATATGAGCATACGGAAAACCATCTCAATGATACTTGAGCACGCAGGTTACGTCGTTGATACTGCTGAGAATGGAGAGCAAGCTATCATAAAATCTAATTCAAGCTTCTACAATCTCACCTTAATCGATATTCGTCTCCCTGATATGGCTGGAACGAAGCTGTTGAGCCTGCTTAAGGAGACTGTTCCTAAAATGAGAAAGGTAATTATCACCGGATACCCTGCGCTGGAGAATGCGGTTGAGAGTATCGACCGTGGTGTCGATGCATATCTCACTAAGCCATTGAACACGCAGCAATTGCTTGATACAATTAAACGGCTTCTTGAGAAACAGTCCAAAGACAAAGCGTCCACTGAACACAAACTAGTACAGTACATAAACAGTCGAATGGCCGAAGGAACGGTTCAGCGAGAGGAAGAAGTCCCAAGTTTCATGAAACTCAAGATCGGGGATTGCGAACTCCCGACGCGATGTCTCTTGTACGTTTTCCTGACTGTTGGGTCTTCTCTAGTCTCTTTCGCTGGAGTTGCATACGGAGAGGAAGGAGAAAATATACGAAAGAGGCTTAAGTTGCTATCCGAACAGAATGCAATTCTATATGAGGCAGTCGGTCGAGAGGGTTGTACAGCGGCAGGCCTTTGCCGCATTCGGGACTTGGAGTTTAAAGAGATACCAACATTCCCAGATCGCATTGAGTTCTCAGCACAACTGGTCCGGCCGTTCATTCAAAGATAGTTCCAAGAACGGGTCTGAATTATGGAAAGTGTTTTACGCGCCCTACCAGGCTGCGGTCTCGGTCGTCTCTGTGCTATCGCAATAAAACGAAATTAACGAAACGAGCAGTATGAATGAGTCGCATTGAGGTCACGGAAAGAGAGCCCTTACGTATGCTAAGTTTGATCTAACAAGTCGCTGTAAATTCGTTCTTAACCATGTAAGACTTTCTGATCTCTATCCCGATTCTGAAGGTGAGCACAGTGACTTTAAGCATACAAACCTAGAATGCGTCATATCAATTTCAAGTAAGAACTCTAAGGGATGGTGTCAACAGATCAAAATCTTGGAGAATCCTGTCAATGATTCAATCATGGATTTCATGAAATAAACCTCAAAACGGAACAATTACACTTAACTGGTTACGGAAGTGTTTGGGTAAACCTGGCTACCCCACCCCGCTATTTACAACGTGAAACATTGAATGCGCTAGATAAATTTGTGCCGTATTTGATGATTCGAAAAATTCCAGATCATTAGAGTCTATTCAGAGAGAAAATTTCAGAATACGGCGAGCGACACAAACGACGAGAAGGAAAACAATCACAATTAACAGGTCACGGAAACCGTCGAGTAGCGTTACGTTTACCATTCAGATCTTCTGTTCAGCCACTCTTTTGTCTCTGGATGAATCTGCTTCCAAGTTCTAACGTATTCTTTGACTTTGTCGGCAAGTTGTACAGTCTGGTCGTATCCCTGTTTCTTTATGAATTCTTGAATTTCGTCCTCGGACTTTCTGCGTGGTCTCCAATCTTCGGCGTTGGCGATTCTGAAGAGGAGGCGTGTGTAGTTTGCTGAGGCGAGACGTAATTGTTCCAATTCAACTTTGTCAACTGTATCAAACTTGCTATGCCCAAAGCCGCGACCGGTACTGGTTCTTATCATCTCTGGGTCTCCGCCGTAGCCAGTTGGGACGCTTTTCAAAAAGAAAGGCCAGTGATCGCTGTAAGGACTCACTCTCTGGAAGGTCGGCAATTCAGCTTTCATCTCTGAGGCTGCTTTGGCGATGAAGGTTTCAAGTTCGGGAAAGTTGTGAAGGATCACACCCTTCTTGCCCTTGTTTCCGCCCGAGTCCAGGTTCAACATGAACCGTACGTCATCCATCTCATTCTTGTGCATGATGACGTAATTGTGACTTCCATAGAGACCTATCTCTTCTGCGCCGAAGCATATGCATCTAACATGCCTCTTCATCCTGTCTTTCACCGCTTGGAGATTCCTAGCTATCTCCATCACCACCACCGTCCCAGAAGCAGGGTCCTCGGCCCCCTGGCTGATGTCGTGGCCGTCATAGTGGCTCCCAACCACCACATGCTGCCTACTGTCACTTGTGCCTTGGATGTCGGCAATGACGTTGTAAGTGGTGACCTCCATATTCCTATCCGTAGTCTCAATCCTCAAACTGACTTCGTCTTCTCTCTCCAGCGCACGCACCAGGAACATTCCATCCTCGTAAGAGACGCCTATTGAAGGTATGATCGGGCTAATGCCTCCTGTCTGCGGGCCATATCCTGGGTACTGGTTCATGAATATCCAACCCTTCGCTCCCGCTAGGACGCTGCGTAGAAATTTCTCGCTCCGATGAAGAGGCCGATCCATGCCGATTGGGTTGGCGCTTGAGACCATCACTATGTTGCCATCTATCTCATTTCTTCTCTTCTCGTACGACTCGATCGGGCCATCATTTAACCAAACCAACTTTCCCTCGACCCGACCTGCGATGCTGTGAGGAAGACTAATGCACTCTAGCTCCCGACCACTAGAACCAAGTGCTGTCAGTTTGGCAGGTCCGCGTCTCCAACCTGGAAGTGTGAATGATTCGTAGCGTGCGTTCTCAATTCCGTAGCTCTTCAGCTTATCAACCATGTACTTCACTGCCCCCAAGTCGCCAGGAGTTCCTGGAAATCTGCTTCCATAGACGTCGCATAGAACCTTCAAATTATCTAATGTCTCAGACGAAGTGTAAACCTCGGAAACAATCCTCCTGTCAACATCAGCGTACGGGTTTTCCAAAAAAACACCGAGTTACATACGACTCTTACACTGGATATAATTATAGTTCTCCATCGGAACAACTCACTATGAGTAACTGACTGAAGCTTAACAGAAAATTAACACCCAACATCAAATTAAAAGAAATGAAACGAACATGCTTAGCAGGTTACGAGAACTGCTCATTAAACCTGAAAAATGGCTATAATTTTTCCATAATCCCTAACATGGCCAATAAATAATACACAATGATGTTACGCAATTTCATTAATAACCATCTGACATTCGCCTTCAAGAATCTGTACCCCCAATTCAAAGCTGAAGCAAACATAGTATCGTTTACTCATGGTTATCGCGAAGCATAGTTAAATTCATGAACGATTTACCTCATGCAAAATGTGATGGCAAATGTCTGACATTATAAAAATTGGGGATCTTGAGGCGAAGAGGGGCGAAAAGAAGACAGGTTACATGGATGTTTGTGAAACATCTGTGAGCAAGGTACAGATTCCGGTGGCCATAATCAATGGCGCTAAGGCCGGACCGACCGTATGTATAAGCGGCGGAGTGCATGGATATGAGTACTCTAGCATACTTGCAGTAATTCGCGTAATAAGGCAAATCGAACCGTCGAAGCTTAGCGGGGCATTGATAATTGTTCCCGTGCTGAATATGGCGGGGTTCGAAGCCCGAGGTCCGCAAGGAGGTCAGAGTACTCCCTTCCAAAATCCAATAGACGCCATAAACCTCAACCGCATCTTCCCGGGCAATCCGGACGGTACAGTGAGTTATCAGATCGCCGCTGCTTTCATGAGCAAAATAGCCTCACGAGCGGAATACTACATCGACTGCCACGGAGGAGACCTCAACGAAGAGCTCACATCATACATAGGAGTCGCGCAATCTGGGAATAAGGAGAAAGATAATTTAGCTAAAGACACTCTCGCCGCATCATTCAACGCTGAATTCATCAGCCTGAGCTACGGCGGCGGAGGAAGCAGCATCGACGCGGCCGCCAAAATGGGCATACCCTCTATTCGAATCGAAGCAGGCGGTTATGGTAGAGTTGTAGAGGCAGCCGTACAATTCATTACCGACGGCATCAACAACGTCATGAAGAAACTGAAAATGATAGACGGAGCACCAACCCCGACGCAGAAGCAA
This sequence comes from uncultured Candidatus Bathyarchaeia archaeon, assembly GCA_964459245.1. Lineage (GTDB taxonomy): Archaea > Thermoproteota > Bathyarchaeia > 40CM-2-53-6 > 40CM-2-53-6 > FEN-987. The sequence goes on along the minus strand of CAYWMG010000438.1, from coordinate 3,201 downwards.
AGAATACGACAAAGATGGAGTTGCTATGTTAAAAGAGGAGGAGTTTGCCACCCGGTGCCCCTAGGAACAAAAGTGAAGAAAGGCGACAAAGTTGCTGAAGTTTGGAGCATCTTCGGAGAACACTTAGAAACAATCGAATCCCCAACGAATGGATACGTCTGCTTCAGGAGGAACCCAATACCCATAGCCACAAATGACAGAGTAATCCAAATAGTCCCCGACGAGGACTTACCCCCGCCGGAAAGCCGCCCCTATCCATGAAGGTACTTGAAACCCAATCATAGCATCAAAAACGGAGTGTTTGCATAGACTATCTACACGGCACTAAACCTAGCATTGCAGAGTGCTTTGCTTAGTCTAAGTAGCGATGCGATTATTTCGTGTAGAATTCTCCCATAGATTTGATGACATAGTCAAGCTGCGTCGTCGTAAGGGTCACCCAACTCGGCAACGTCAGCACTTCATCTACCATCTTTTCAGTTACTGGAAACATTCCTTCGCACGAACCCCACCTCGAAGTAAAGATCTTGAATGTATGCAAAGGCTTAGGATAGTGAATGAACGTCCTTATGTTTTTACGTGTAAGATACTCAAATAATCCGTTTCTATTCTTTGCTCTTATCACATATCGAAGATACGTATGGTAAGCCCAGTTCTCTTCAATTGGAGTTTTAATTTCAGGTAAATTCTTGTTCAGGTGCTTAGTATAATATGCGGCGATCTTTCTACGCCTTTCAGGCCCAAGAGGACCATCAATGAATTTCTTGAGCTGAACTCTAGCGATCGCACAGTGCAATTCGCTCGGCCCGTACCTATATCCATATTTTGAGGAAGAAGAGTAAGACGGATGAATATGTTTCTGAATTGGATCTCCACCCTGATGGTACAATAAGTCTGCGCCTTGATGTGAATAAGCGCGAGCAGCCTCAGCCAATTTTTCATCGTCAGTAGCAATTATGCCAAGGTTTGCAGCCGAGACGTGCTTGCGATTATTGAAACTTGTTACAGTTATATCTCCAAGAGCGTCGCAATTTCTGCCTTTATATTTTGCACCGAGAGCTTGTGCCCCGTCATTGACAACAATAAGGTTGTGATCCTTAGCAGTCTTCAAGATTGGATCAAAGTCAACCGGATGTCCGGCCGTCGAAACCGTGAGTATTACTTTTGTTTTTGAAGTAACCTTCTCTTCAATCATTGCTGGATCAAGATTCATTGTTCTGTCTTCAACATCACAGAACACGGGTTTTGCACCTGTGTAAAGAGCAGAATAGAGGATAGACCAATCCGTGTTCGGTGGAGCAATGACCTCGTCACCTGCTTCTACACCGCAGGCAAGCAGAGCGCAATGCAGTCCTGCAGTTCCGGAACTGACGGCGACAGCATATTTGCGTCCGAAGTATTTGCAAAACTCCTTTTCTAGGGCCTTTTCTTGCTCGTGACCTTCGACTTTGTCTTGTTTTAGAACCCTCATTACCGCTTGTTGTACGTCTTTAGTAATCGAAAAATCCCAAGCAACTTTCATCTCGATCAGTCTAGTTGAACGGCAACGCGAACCTATAAATCTGGAGATTCATTGCCGTGTGCGGATTAGTGTTATCAGGTAACTACTCTGAAATACACAACAGTCTCAGTTCTTTAACGCAAGAGTAGGACGCAGCAACAAAAGGTTAGTCTGGTGCTAGAAGTCTTGTTAGTTTTCTTATGTCGTCTATTTCAGGTAACCTATTGACTGTGTCGATGATTTTGTTTGCTCTCCTTTCAGGGAGAGTTCTTGTGCTTAACGTTTTGAATTTTTCGTTCAACTCGTCAGTGGTTAGGTCGTTTTCGGGTTCGCCCTTCGGGTATTTTACGTACTGAACGTATTCTTGGTCATTCAATGTTTCTATTTTGACTGTTGAGGAGTAGAGGCATTGTTCGTTCCATTCCTTATCAAGATCTTTGTTGTAAACGGTCCCTATTTTGTTCATTAACGTCCTGATCGCTTGAGTCTTCAATTTCTCTAAGCCATAATTTTCGTCTGCGATTATTCGTTTCAAGCCTGCCCTTCCCTCGGCGAGGGTTAATGCGAGTTGGAACTGGATGCTGAATCTTGGTCCATAAGTGCCAACAGGAGTCATGTTGTCCATACCGATGGCTACGTACTTGTAAGATTCGACGGTGACACGCTTTACATCGTCCTTAGTAATGTGGTACTGGTCCATTAACTGAAGCGTAGCGTCGATGGCTGGATGTATGAACCTGCACGCGGAGTATGGCTTGTGGGCGACTTCCAATATTTTGAACTTCTCACCCAACCCTTCAGTCACCCTTCCCAAGTCATACTTGTCGCTGTAAAGCGCGCAGAACCCCTTTTCACCCTCCAGTATGGCTGGGCTACATGTAAGCCCCATCTGGGTTAGAACAGCTGAAAGGACTCCCGTATAGGCGGCTTTCCCAGGCCTCAAATCCTTCGTCATAAACGTCACATCCCGCTTCTCGGAAGGCGCGCTACCAAACATGCCCGCAGCCTGCACACCCGTAAGCCCAAGCGCGTTCTCCATCTGCCCCGCATCAAAACCCATTACCTTACCCGCGGCCGCAGCAGCACCAAACGTGCAAATCGTGCCGGTCGTATGCCAACCCTTCAGGTAATGGTTAGGACAAACACCAGCCCCAACCCGTAAAGCAGCCTCATACCCAGCCACAACAGCCGTCAAAAACTCGTGACCACTAATCCTCTCTCTCTCACCCATAGCCAACGCGGAAGGGATAGTACTATCCCCGGGGTGAGAACCAGTCTGCCGATGAGTATCATCCATCTCACACATATGCCCCAACGCGCCGTTCAGTAATGCCGCATTCAAGCACGAGACCTTAATCCCAAAACCCAACACAGTAGACTCCCTAACGTCACCATTATACTTCCTAACGAACTTCAACAGCACCCGCGCCGTTGGCTCATTCACAGCCACCATCCCATAACCCAAATAATCCAAAACCAAACGCTTAGCCTTCGAAACAACAACTTCCGAAAGCTGTCCATAGTCCAAACCCGCAAGAAACTCAGATAGAAGCCTAGTCTCGTTCAAAAGTACTGCACAAATTGAGTCTTATTACGACTCTATATAACCGTCGAGTCACAGTCACAAGCATGGAACTCGGACCATTTTTAGAAGTCTTCTAACATATTTTCTAGATCTCAGATAAGCCCCATGACCTGAT
>CAYWMG010000437.1:0-4407 GCA_964459245.1 uncultured Candidatus Bathyarchaeia archaeon | reverse complement strand
CTGGCAACCTGGTATGGCGTCGGCTTGCTAAGCCGATGACTCTCTGAGTCTCGTGGGTTCAAATCCCACCCCCGGCGCTTCACGCTACACTCCGAGGGTTACGACGTTACAAGCTTCAAGTCCGCTACTGTTCGTTCCAGTTGCCTCCGGCAAACTCCGAGAGTCATCTTGAATGCTTATTGCATCTTCATCGTCTTGAAAATGCCCCTTGTTGAATTTCTGAACTCCCTTGAAGAAGTTTTACATTTGCTTACAGGAATTCTTTGTCTGTCTGTACCCACGGCGTACAACCATTTCACTGAAATTGTTGGATAGGTGTGTTGTTTTGAATACAAAGAATTATTACGTAACTTCGTCTCCATTGTATCTCTGATCATTTTGACAAAACTTGAATGGTCAAAATGGAACTTCCTTCTGCTCACTGTCTGCCTTTTGGTCGGATGGAATTATTGGGCTCCCATGTTTGTTTGGACTTCGCCTTTTGCTTTGTATGGTGGAAATAGCGCAGATTTTCACACCTTTTACCTGGCTGGGAGATCGTGGCTTTCTGGAGGAAATCCCTATAATGATCGAATGGTTTCGGGTTTTATCTACCCGCCTCCGTCGCTTCCATTCTTTAGTCTTTTCAGCCTTTTTGATTTCAGATTGGCCAGCCAACTCTGGATAGTCACATACTTTACAGTTTTTCTGGTCGCCTTGGTTGCCCTCGCCCTCACTTTGAGGGGCGATCGGAGATTGATGTACGCCTCGCTTGCGAGTCTTATCTTTTTCACGTCGTACCCGCTGCTTATCATGTTCCAGCAGGGTCAGATCGACTTGCTGATCGCCAGCTTAACAATTCTAAGTCTCGTTTGTGAGAGAAAGAAGCACAATTCCATATCGGCCGCTATGCTCTCTATTAGTGTCCTATTGAAAGGGAACGCGATCTTACTTTTGATTTATTTCGTCATCTTTCGCAGAGATTGGAAATATCTCGTACATTTCCTGATCATTACGTTAGCAATTGTTGGATTATCTCTAATTATCATTCCAGTACAACTGTACTGGGATTATGCTGCGGTCACTCTTCGGCTATCCTCAATAGGGTTCGTTTACAATGAGTCAATCCCGGGACAACTGGCATTCGCTCAATTGAATGCGATCGCTCCTATCGTATCTATTGCTGGATATGGCTTGTTTACTGTCTTCTCATATTGGGCTAGTTCGAAGAGGTTTTCTACTATGCATAAGACGTTGAGTGCAGATGGAATGTTTTTGATGAATGTTCTCATTATGCTTCTGTTCGGACCAAGATCTACTATATACCCGTATGTTTGGGTCATTCTGCCTGTAGCCTTGTTTCTCTCAACTCTACTCATGGAGGAGGTGAGAACAGCCTTCTTGGCGGCTATGGGTATTGGCACGTTCTTGCTGAGCGCCGTGATATCGCCAGACTTTCTGAATTACAAAACATTTGGATTGGGTTTGATCGGAAACGTATTAATGACAATCAGTTTGATTCTACTATACGTTCGCCCTAACTCGGTCTTTCGACGTATCACTAAGGTTTGATCATATTACGTGGTAACGAAATAATTACCGATCGAAGGGGTTAGTGGTTTTCAACTTTAACTTGAGACGTGTGACAATTTTTGATGCGGAAGTTAGGAGGATGGCGATGCTTATTCGGTTTTGTTATGGTGAAGTTCATCAAAATCCATAGTCATGGTTCTCTGGCGGTTTCTTGATACAGAATTCCTACTCCCGTATTATATAGGACCACGTTTTCGTCTCGATCTACAACTCCCTCTTCGAGCAGGTGAGGCAGGGAGGCGATGGTAGCTCCGCCTTCTGGGCAGATCCAGTTACCTTCGGTCCGAGCCAGCAGCTTGACTGATTTCAACAGTTCCTCTTCGGAGACAACCATTGAAGTGCCTTTACTTGCATTGACTGCTTTTATGATCAGGTAATCTGCGTATGGTTTGGGGACGCGTAATCCGGCTGCGATGGTCTTCGCGTTTTCCCAAAAGTCACAATTTCCCTTGTGATCCTGGATGGCTTTAGCGATTGGTGCACATCCGCTTGTTTGAACTGCGACGAATCTGGGCCTCGCGCCTTTAATCCAGCCAATGCTCTCTAGCTCATCAAACGCTTTTGCCATTCCAACGATGCCTGTTCCTCCACCAGTGGGGTATAAGATTACGTCAGGCAGTGTCCATTCGAATTGTTCCGCAATTTCGAACCCCATCGTCTTCTTTCCCTCTACGCGATAAGGTTCCTTCATAGTTGACATTTCAAACCATACCTTCCGAGCGGTACCTTCGCCTACAAGTTTGCCAGCGTCCGCGATGGTTCCGTCCACAACTGTCACTTGGGCACCGTAAACTGCGCACTCAAGCTTGATTACCTCTGGTGTCTCTCGAGGCATGTAGACGTGTGCTTCGATTCCAGCTTGTGCTGCGTAGGCACTCATTGCCGCTCCAGCGTTCCCAGCGGTTGGGACGGCAACTTTGCTTATTCCAAGCTCTTTGCACTTGGAGATTGCTGCAGACATACCACGTGCCTTGAAAGAGCCAGTGGGTATTTGGCCGTCGTCTTTCAGAAATAGGTGTTTGAATCCTAATTTGGGTGCAAGTCTCTTGAGCTGAAGAATGGGCGTGAACCCTTCTCCTAGTGTGACAATGTTTTTCTCCTCTTTAATCGGAAGAAGTTCTCTATACCTCCACATGCTACCAACACGCGAACGTAGATCATTCTTGGAAAGGGCTTTCGCCACTTTGTCGAGATCGTAGCGGGCTAGAAGAACTCCTTTGCATTCAACACAAACTGTTTGGGGCTCGTTTGGATCGTGCTTACGTGAACACTTTGAGCATTCAAGATGCGATAGGAAGTGTGCCATTAATCTCGCTGGTTGAGGTTTGTCATGACCTCGTTTAAGTTTTCTTCATAGTTACCAAATGGCGAAGGTGATAGCCACACAGGAGCTGTGAAGGTCGAGATAGCTCGAGCTTTCATTCGTAACTCGGCGAAGGTATCGCCCTTGGAGAAAAGCGAAGGGTTTTTAGGGGCTGGAGAACTCGTGAATACTAAACCGTATGTCATACTTGTGATTCTGATGGAAGCAGTAGAAACCGCATCCCCGTCGCTTGACCTAACTCCAAAAGCCTTGGAGAGAGTTAAGGCCATTATGCAGAAACCTGAGAATGCTGGAAAGGCACTGCGGATATTCGTTTTTGGCGGTGGCTGCGCAGGTTTGAACTATGGGATGGCTATTGGTTTTGTTAAACCAGATGATTTCATCGTTGAATCAGACGGATGCAAAATTGTTGTTGACCCTAAGAGTATGAACTATCTCAACAGGATGCAAGTCGACTATTACGAGACGATCCAATCGTCAGGGTTTAAGTTTAACAATCCGAACGCAGTTGCCAGTTGTGGTTGTGGACTATCCTTCAAGACCGCTCAGAAGAGTGAGATGGAGAAACCTAAACCCTGCCACTAGGGTGGCGGAACTCTCTTTATCGCTAGTTGAATATCCTGAGCTTTGACCGTCTTCCTTCCGGCATGCCTCGCGAGTTCTGCAGCTTCCTTCCCTACCTTCACAGCGTAATTTTCGAGGATCTTACCTAACTCATCGACGGCATCGTCACCAACTCTATCGGCACCAGCCATCTCAATCAGTCTCCGAACCGCCGCTGTTGAAAGCTCATTCGGAGCCATGAAAAGTCACAATTTTACCGCGTCGAGTCCGAAACTATTAAAATTTGCTCCTTAGACGCAACGGGACTCATTAGCCTCATGTTTTAAAGATTCTAGCAAATAATGCCGGAAGCGAACAATTTTATCGAATTAATAAGATGCTTTCGTTGCTCTTTTACGCGCTTTACTGTCCGTCCAAACGATGATCATACAAATGATGTGGATTGTACTGGGTTCTATGCCTATAACCGGGCAACCTCTCGTTTGTGAGAAGTTGATTAAAGGTCACAAAAATAGGGAAGAGGCATGCAGTACGTAGGACTTGGAAGCGCAGGCGTGAAGGTCTCTAGAATCTGTCTAGGCTGCTGGTCATTTGGCAACTCCGCCCCTTGGATGATAGAGATGGCGGAAACACGAAAAGTGATCGCTAAAGCGGTTGATCTCGGAATCACCTTCTTCGATACCGCTAATGAATATTCGCATGGACGATCCGAGGAAATCCTTGGTGAGTGTTTGAAGGATCGGCGCGCCGAAATGGTGGTGGCAACGAAAGTATATTTTCCTATGGGAGAGGGCCCGAACGATTCAGGCCTTTCCCGCCGCCATATCATGCAACAGATCAAGGGTTCACTAAAGAGATTAAAGATGGATTACGTTGACTTGTACCAGATTCATCGTTGGGATTACACGACGCCAATTGAAGAGACTCTTCGAACCCTCAACGGCCTC
>CAYWMG010000436.1:0-3072 GCA_964459245.1 uncultured Candidatus Bathyarchaeia archaeon | reverse complement strand
GTTAACTCTGATTCCCTCATCGTCGCATCTTGATTATTTGAATGATGCCGCTTAAACATTCTTTGTAGCAAAATGGGCATGGAAGAACACCATCTTAAATAGCCTACCCCTCGATGATTGAAAGATTGGGGAGCGTAAGATGAGGAATTCGAAACTTGCATTCATGATAGTGCTTGTTCTCGTTTCGATAACCCTTCCACAGGTTCATGCCCAGCTAGGCAGCGTAACCGTGATGGTTACTCCCACCTCACAGGCAGTGACCCAGTCTTCAGTAGCTTCGTATACTGTTACAGTGGATGACGGAGGATTGCCGGGGGCGGTAATGTTTTCCTTGAACGTAGTTGGGATATCTTCGGGCGCGGCAAGTTTCTCACCCAACCCAGTTACTGTGATGGGTACTGGGACTTCGACGCTCACGATTGATACAAGCGGCAATTCAGCACTCTATTGTCCTAACAGTTACCAGTTTACCGTAACCGCCACTGGTCCGTCGAGCTCGGGAACGAGTAGCGTCACGGCATTGACTGTCACTCAAAATGGTCCGCCTTTGTCCGTAACCGTGTCCACCGACAAACCATCCTATCTGGTAGGGCAACCGGTTACGATCGTGCTATCGGTGAATCGTCAAGCGAAGGGGACCCTAACAATATCTCCACCCTCGGGGCCGCCATCCACTTTCTATTATACCTTTAACTCGGCCACTTCCTTCCCAAAGACTTTCTCGACTGCAAATCAACCAATTGGCAGATGGACCGTTACTTTTCAAGCTGATGACTACTGCGGCGGTTTCGGTAGTGGATCTTCAAATTTTGACGTAACTCCTAACACCTACGACGTTTCAATCTCTCTATCTAACATGCCGAGTTCTGTGACTGTTAATGTCCAAGTGGACGGAGTGAACCAAGGATCGATGACTGGATCAGACATTAAGACACTCTCATTCAAGATTGGGTCACAACACTCGATCTCTGTAGACCAGTACGTCCAAGGTGATCAAGGTGTACGATATTATTCAGCACAGAATACTTGGACCGTATCGTCCGCCGGAACCCACACTTTCGACTACCGGATTCAGTACTTCTTCACCGTAGCCACCGATCCGGATGGAATTGCAACTATGAGTGGAGGCGGATGGAATAATGCTGGCACGAATGTTCAAACTGGCACGGCGCCTCAAATAATTAATGGCTCGGCAGGTTCACGTTACATGTTCAAGGGATGGATCGTAGACGGAGTTCCTCAACCCGTTAACGTCAACCCTGTCTCACTATCGTTAGACAAGCCGCACAAAATAATTGCCAAGTACCAACTTCAGTACCAACTCATAATTGACTCGCCAAGCGGATTGGGCAACCCTCAGGGAGCTGGATACTATGACGCTGGTTCAACCGCACAGTTTGGCGTCAACAGCCCCACCGGGTTCTTGGTGCAACAAGTTTTCGTTCAGTGGCAAGGCGACTATTCCGGTACATCTCCTAAAGGATCAATCGTTATGGACAAACAACATATCGTGCACGCCAGTTGGACCACCAGTTATACCGAACTATACATGGTTGCTGCTGCGTTGGTGATCGTTCTGGCTGCTGCAGTACTCTACCGGCGCAGGCGGTCGAGAAGAGCCGTACAAACAAAACCGACCCCACCCGCAAGTGCGGAACCAGCCCCATTATCGGAAGATAAACCTGGCGAAGATCAATCAGAATCTATAACCTGCAATTCTTGTGGCACAAAGATGGAAGCCGGTACGCTTCATTGCACTAATTGCGGCGCACAATTAAGTTAACGACGAGCCCAGCTTGTCTCTTTTGAGAATTAATTCGGTTGCTAGACCTCGGACTTGTTAGATTTAACCAGGCTATTTTTCATTCTCTCCGGTGAACACGAGTCTCTTCCAACAGCAGAAATATTGGCCATACTTGATTCAGAATGTTTTGCGTACTCTAAAGTTGAAAGAAGTTACAGACTTCTGAAGATGAACTGCAGCCGCGAAGCTTTACGTCATGTATCAAGTCGGAGCCTCATGTATGACAAATGCGGTTTTCTCCTGGCCGAATGTGAGGCTGACGAATATGAAATACGGCGTCTAATTCGCTCTCTTCCCCTCGAGAACTATTCAAACGGAACGAAGAGTTATGCAGTTAGATCTGAAAGACTGGGTGGCGCCAAGAGGAATATTAAGAGGACGGAGTTGGAAAGAAAAGTCGGCGCAGTCGTTAAAGAGGCTGTGCCCAACTTATCTGTCAATCTGTCAAATCCTGACTTGACGTTCCTCTGCATTATCTACGAGAACTCATTTGTCTTCGGAATCACAGTTCATACCAAACCCTCCGGCCCGATTTCGTTGCGCAGACCTCGTAAGCGGCCCGTCTTTCATCCGTCCACGATGCCTCCCAAGATCGCTAGATGCATGGTCAACCTGTCCAGAGCACGTCCTGAGGAATTATTCGTGGATCCATTTTGCGGCGTCGGGGGTATCGTGATTGAAGCAACCCTCATCGGTTGTAAAGTTCTGGGAATGGATGCGAGTTCACGGATGATTCATGGTGTTCGAAAGAATCTATCCTATTTCGGGCTTGACACGATGGGAATGATAATTGGTGATGCCCGATCACTGCCATCACATGGACTCGATGCATTGGCAACAGATCCACCCTACGGACGGGATTCATCTACTAGAGGGCTGAACGTTTCTGATCTAATCAGAGATTTTCTTCCAGCCGCCAGTTGCTCCCTTAATCGCGGAGCGCACCTATGTATATCCGCTCCATCAGAAGTGGACCTTGAAAGCTACGCTCGTGACGCCGGCCTCTATGTCAGAGAGAAACATCTTGCTCGAATACACCGTAGCCTCACTCGACAATTTATTGTAGCTAAGAATACTTGACTCGGGTAAGAAGTTGTCAATCTCTGTAACCTTCCGTGGAACAGGAGGCAGCGTTCCAACCAAACAGCGAGCTCTATCAGGCGTCCTAGTTCGTCGAGGGCCGGAGCTGTTGCTATTCGACTGCGGAGAAGGGACACAAAGACAATTCTTACAGGCCAAAGCTGGCACGAACCGAAAGATGCGGATAT
>CAYWMG010000435.1:0-1861 GCA_964459245.1 uncultured Candidatus Bathyarchaeia archaeon | reverse complement strand
CAACAAAAAACTCCGATTGGGAATAATTGACAGCGGAGCAGGTTCATACGGTCAATATTTTTCGACCTGGGATTTCGCTTACGGAATGCTGCGCGACTACGGCATGTATACTCTATATCCAATCCTGAAAATTGCAGAGGACCCATCCTTTACGACGAATCATTTAAAAGTCCTATTGAGAACCTTCGTTCCGCCATACGGAGAATTTCTTGGTTATTGTGGACTCAAGAAGTTAGGAGAATTCTCAGAACAATTTCTCAGTATGCTTGACCATCTTAACAGTAAGGAAGAGGTTAGGGATCTACTTAGCGCACTGATCGCCTATACGAATATACTGACCGCATGGGTTTACCACTATTTCCCATGGGGAATTGGTGCTCTATTCCCGTTTCGCTCTAAAGATGAGATCCGAGAGGAAGCCAGACTATCAGGGATAAAGATCTAGCCTCACACACCTGCTCAGTACTTCAATTGGCATGTTCTGAAGGCTCTAACGCGAAATCAAACTTATTGCTGAGATGTTATTGTGGGAAGTTTGTCTATCTATGTTGGGGTTACTGTGGTCTCTTCATCAACGAAGATGAAATCGTCAAATTATGCTTCATCGCCGCAAAGTTTGGGTGAAGTAGTTTGAGCCAAGAAGAGTTTACCGTCTGGCTAAGATCCAGCTACAGTGGACCATTTAACATCAGGGGACACCGGTTCGAGAAGAGTGGCTCTGAAAGCATACGAATCGATAGGGGTTTATTCAATAGGGAAGAAGCCGCTCAGATTTATCGCATGCTCAACTCGAAGAATCCATTCGATAAGGTGAACGCGATTATTGTAATATTGGATCGTAACGGAACTCTGATCTGGATGCTGGTAGTTACGGCATTGCTAATACTCGCGCTCGTGGTCATTCGAATAAGAAGATAGAATGCATGTGTCAGCGAATACTTTTTTCCACTCTTAATCAAAGCTGGACATAAGAATAAGGGCAGATTTTCTTAAGAAAATCGTCTCGTCAGTAACCCAACATGGGCATCTTGATTCCCTTTTCCTTTGCCACCTTCCTGGCTGTCTCATAACCTGCGTCGGCATGTCTGACGACGCCGATTCCTGGGTCGGTTGTTAGGACTACTCGTGCTCGATTTTCTATCTCCTTAGATCCGTCTAAGACGAGGCACATGCCTGCGTGAATACTGTAGCCAATGCCTACTCCTCCTCCATGGTGTACGGATACCCAGGTGGCTCCCGCGGCGGTGTTCAATAATGAGTTTAGTATTGGCCAATCAGCAATAGCATCTGATCCGTCTTTCATATTCTCTGTTTCTCTGCGTGGGGACGCTACGCTTCCTGTGTCCAAATGGTCTCTTCCAACCCATATGGGTCCGGAGAGTCTGCCGGAAGCAACCATATCATTGACTTTCTTTCCAAAGGTTGCGCGCTCTCCGTATCCCAACCAGCAAACTCTGGCTGGGAGGCCTTGAAACTTGACTTGAGTGCGGGCTTTGTCAATCCAACGGATAAGTTCACGATTGTACCCGAACTCTCGAGTGATCATCTCGTCGATGCGAAAAATGTCATCTGGTTCTCCAACCAGGGATGTCCAGCGGAATGGGCCTTTTCCTTCACAGAACATGGGCCGGACATATTCTGGCACGAAACCGGCATAGTTGAAAGCTTCTTTCAGTCCTGCATCAAAGGCTTGTTGTCTAAGATTATTTCCATACTCGAATGTGATTGCGCCCTTCTTCATCATATCCAGCATTGCTCTTACTTGGGCAACCATGCTATTCTTCGCTAGTCGTAAGTATTCTTGGGGATCACTTGACCTGATCTTGTCAGCTTCATCCTTGCTCAATCCGGCTGGATAATA
>CAYWMG010000434.1:0-7277 GCA_964459245.1 uncultured Candidatus Bathyarchaeia archaeon | reverse complement strand
CGGTTAGAGATTTATCGGAAGTTGACATGATGGGGGTCATTCCGACGCCGATTACTGCTACTCCACTCACTGCTCATCACGTATTATGAATCAGCCGAGAATGTTTAATTATTCGCTAACAGCTGGTAGCTCGGAGTTGGCGGCCATAGCTGAGAGCTAGGACCCGTTCCCATTCCGAACACGGAAGTGAATCTCTCAGGCGATCTGGATAGTAGTGTGTTGCGAAAGCCCACGCGAGCTCCGGACAGCTGCCGACTCCATTTCTAACACTCTGTCGTCAACTAGTTAGTCGTCTGCTGAATGAAGGTTTATTACCTTCAAGGCTCCGCTAATGATTCTCACTTTACTTAGAGGAAATCTTATTGGTTCCTGATCTAGCGAGCATTGTCCTACAAACTGGACTGTTGGGCTCCGGCGGAGTCAACAACATCGTGAACATCCTATTTGCAGTTTCGTTCCTTGCATTCATGATCTTTGGCCAACAAATTCAGAGCAGAATTGCACTAATGCAGATTGATGGAGCAGTAAGGCGTCTGGAGAGCATGAGAAATGACGCCAAAGGGCTCACCTTGAAGATAATTCGCGAAGTCGGCAAATCCAAGGATGACCCGACAGCAAAATTGAACTCACTCCTTGAACAATTTCTCATAACACCCGTAGACATGGACCCAGCAGGAATTGTCAAGAAGTTTGATCATCTGCTTGATGTGAGAGAAAACAAGTTCAAGTCAGACGTGGCACGGATAGCGCCCGAAGCAACACCACCACAAGTGAACAATCTCGAGAACTTAGTTGAAGCAGCCTGGGCACTCAACTACATGTACAAAATTGTTCGCCACCTCTACTTGTTAGGAAAGAAGACTTTCAGCATTTTTGTAATATTTCAACTTCAAGCATTCCTACCGTTGATTATGCAGGAGGCAGAAGCATACCAAGGGGCAACAAAGGCCTTTGCAGAAGGACACCCAATCGGTGACGGTGCTGGGCCTTTAGTCGCGTCGAGATTGATGAAGAATAGCGAACGAAGGAAAGTCGAAAAAGACATGCTATCAGGCGAAACGATGATTGAGGGACGGCGAGTAATTGCGTTAAAGGCAGAGGGGCCTGGAGGGAATGTTGGAAAGCCAGGCGATGCAATCCGGCAAGTATTGGAGGAGAACAATGGAAAGGCTTCGATGATAATTATGGTAGACGCCGCTCTCAAACTCGAGGGAGAGAAGACTGGGGAGATCAGTGAAGGGATCGGAGCTGCCATAGGCGGTATTGGTACAGAACGTTATAAGATAGAAGAGGAAGCGACAAAATTTGACATCCCGGTCTACGCCATCGTAATCAAACAGAGCATCCTCGAAGCTGTGACCACGATGAAGAAAGAAATCGCCGAAGCTGCAGAACCGGTAATTGAAAGGATTACCCACCTAATTCAAGAACGAACCAAGGAAGGAGAACTCGTAATAGTGGCAGGCATCGGAAACACAGCGGGAATCGCATAATCAGGGATACTTTTGAGCAGCAGACCTACAACAGTTTACGCGTATCTACTGATCGGGTTTGGCCTTGTAATTCTTGGAATCTCACTTTGGGCGATGATTCAGGCGCTTGGTTACTATGAGTCAGGCCAATTCGCACAATTTTTGGTATACGGCATCATGGCCTCCGTTGGAACAGTACTAGCTCTATCGTCCATAACACAGATGCGGCGAAGAATGGTGGCTCTCCAAACATTAGCAACCAAGGTCCTCAGCACAATCGTCTGCGCTAACTGCGGGTTCAAGGTTATACGCGCATTCACCGTCGGAGACTACGTTCCAAAAGAAGTGGGTCAATGCCAACAATGCAAGGGAAGTATGCGAGTGGATCTAATTTACGCTGAAGACTCCAAGGACAAAAAACCTAGCCTGTAAGTACCTTACACCCATCCCTAGTCACCAAAACAGTATGCTCCGCCTGCGCAACCATTCCTCCACTCACTTCGACCAACACTGGATAACCTGCAATTGACCTATTCTCAACCAATTCCAAAAACGCCACCCTAGTCTCTTCCTCATTATCTCTCAGTATCCATCGCGACGCAAAAGGCAGAGACTTGTATCGCGTTTGTATATGCTCAGCCAAACGATACGCTGACTTACTCTTCGCTCCCTTCGTCCGAACAAACCTAAAAATGTAAGCCGGAGGCCTTTCCTTTACGACCCCTTCAGCCTCCTTCTGAGTAGCAAATGGTTCAATCGCGTAAATCTCTCCCTCCTCAAACCTACCACTCTCCATTCCTGAAACATTCGGTACAGACTTCCCAGCATGCAAGGAATAGCGCTCTATCTTGTGGCCAGTAAGATTCCGAATCGGCCTGAAACCATATCTGCCAATGGCTCGCTCCACAATTCCTCCCACCTCTGAAAGTCTTCTCCCAGGCGCCACAGCGGATATCGCCTCCTGCAACGCAACCTCAGCCGCCACCACCAAGGAATCATAAACTGGGTCAAGTGAGATCGTAATCGATGTGTCGGTAATGCACCCTTCAATTTCTACACCAAAGTCCACTTTGACAATAGACCGATCAGGAACCATCGTCTCATCATTCCACGGACTCGTGTAATGTGCAGCTACCTCGTTTATCCCAACATTGCACGGAAAAGCTAACCCTCCCCCCAACCCTCGAATCTTGTTCTCGACATCTTCGCAGACCTGTATAACCCTCATCCCTCGAATCGACATCCTCTTGACATAATCACGCACCTCCGCGAGTATCTGCCCCGATCTTTCGAAGTTTGGAAGATCTTGAACCAACGCTAAACCTTCTAGAGCCTGAAAGCTACAATAAAGAGACAGCACAGCATAAAGTAAACGAATATAACAAACTCAGTGTGCAGCTTGACCGAGTGTTCTGGGTGATGCTGGATCTGAGCCTTCAAGCTTTTCTCCCAATCTCTCGCTCAATCGTCTTAATACTGGTGATGCATCTTCAGGACTGATCTTCACCTCTATCAAGGCGAACCCTTTCGCTTCTCTTGATCTTTTGAGAGCTTCTCGAAGTTCATGCGGTGTTTGAGCCACAAGTCCTTGTCCACCTAGCAGTTTAGCAAATCCCGCGTAGTCCAGAGGAAACACGTGATGAGTTTTAGAGTTCTCTTTGCGTTGCATAAATCTAAGAGTGGCATACCTTCGGTTGTTCAGTACAATAATGATAGGGTTCAGATGCAGCTTAGCAACGGTTACGAGTTCCATGCCCGTCATCTGGAATGCTCCATCGCCAACTAGCACGAGGGGACGCTTGCTCGGATCGGCGAGTTGAGCTCCTACCGCGCCGGGGATTGCAAAACCCATGTTCAGGTAGTAAGCGGGAGACAGAAAGGCTGATCCTAGTTTCGTTCGCAGTTGGGAACTCGCAAACAGACAGTCGCCTACGTCACAGACTATCCGAATACGAGCGTCTAGGAATTCGTTGATGAGTTCCATAACCTCAACAATTGAGATACCGATATTCTTCAGCTGCGTATCATGCTTCTTCCAGGCCCATGAGGTGGGAAGATCATGCCTCTTCAAATTTGGAGCGCTATTCAATCGATGTATCAGATCACCAAGCAGAACATTAGGGTATACATGAAACTTGACGGTAACATGATCTATGGTTGCCGTAATCATCTTCTCGGGGTACAAACGAGCCGTGAATATGCCTAGATCAACATCGCTTAATAGGCCGCCGATGAGAATTTGGAGGTCGGAGTTAGCAACGTAATGTGCAAGTTCCTGATTTCCTAATTCACCCAAGTATACCCCGACGCTTTGTTGATGATCCTCTGGCAATACGGACTTACCGAGCAGTGTGGAAGCTATCGGTATTCCCGTCTTCTCAGCAAATTCCATCAGCTCATGCTGAAGCTTCAACCGCGCGAGCTCTACGCCAGCGATAACGACTGGTTGCTTCGCAGCATTGATCAAGTCAACTATTTCGATAACAGCTTCACGTAACGCTCCATGATCTGATCTCTGAGTTTCTGTAGATATACGTGGGTGATGGATTTCGGCGAGAACCATTTCTTTAGGTATCTCCAAGTATACGGGTCGTTTGGTCCGCATAGCGATGGATAATGCAGTTTCTATCTTGCTATCAGCAGTCTCAATATCATCAATTATTGTGCTATACTCAGTAATCTCAGCGAACACTCTTTGATGGGTCTCGAAGGTCTTCACCTTGTGGTGTATCAATGGATAGCTACGTCTTTCTTTCATGCTCGGCCCTCCACTTATCACTACAAGTGGAGTATGTTCGGCGTAGGCTTCTGCAACAGAGTTCACCATTCCAAGTGCACCGACACCATAACTTACAAGCGCGACCCCAAGACCCCGAAGTCTCGAGTAGGCGTCTGCTGCATATCCGACGGACGGCTCATTAGCCATAACAACCGTTTCAAGGCCACTACTGTTCAGAGAGTCGAAGAGGGTGAGAGCCGATTCACCTGGCACGCCGAAGACGTGAGAGACACCCAGCTGTTCCAATCTTCTGAACAAGTGGTCAGCCAAATGGACCATAACAATCCACTCCCAAGCTGATAATTTTTAGTCTAGCGTCAATAGTTCTGATCACACTAATAATCCAGACCCATTTACCAGTAGGCCTTGCCAGGGATGCCACACACACTTGTTACCTAACGGAACCATACCCATCCAGAGGGAGAATAATTCACTATTGAAAGAACCCAGTAAGAAAAAGAGGGGAAGCATCAACACGGCGGCTCAAGTTTCGCTGTCCGCAAACATTCTTTAGCCAATGCGTGTGGCTATAGAACCATTTAAGATTCAAAAGCCGCGCTGACGAAACTCTCGTCGAATGGCTAAGTAAACATAAGTCTACAGAGGTCGGGGAAATTTCAAACCATGACGGCAAATGAGGAAGAGATGATTGTAACTCCTTGGGAGGTAGCGGGAAGGATTGATTATGAGAAGTTAATCAGAGACTTCGGAACGCAACCATTAACTCCTGAACTCTTGCAACGTATTCGTAAACATGCAGGAGAACTTCACCCGCAGTTAGAAAGACGAATCTTCTTCTCCCATCGAGATCTGGATTGGCTGTTGGAAAAGTATGAAAAGGGAGAGAAATTCGTACTCTACACCGGACGTGGCCCCTCTGGGCCAGTTCACATCGGGCATCTCGCCCCATGGATATTCACAAAATATCTCCAGGATAAGTTCGACGCCAAACTCTATTTCCAAATTACAGACGACGAACGATTCCTCTATCACGACAATTTTACCATGACCGAACCTCAAAAATGGGCCTACGAAAATGCTCTAGACCTGATCGCACTGGGATTTGATCCTAGGAAGACGAGAATCATTCTAGACATAAAGAACATCGACAAGCTTTACGCGCTGGCATTGAAAGTTGCTAAACATGTAACATTCTCAACTGCTAAGGCAGTCTTTGGGTTCCAAGAAAGCACAAACATTGGGTTACTCTTCTACCCAGCTATTCAGGCAGCTCCAGCATTCCTAGAATCTGAACTAGTAGGGCACAACGTACCATGCCTAATCCCAGCCGCCATCGATCAGGATCCGTACTGGAGGATCACGCGGGACGTGGCGCCAAAGTTAGGATACCTCAAACCCGCGCAAATTCATTGCAGATTTGTCCCCGGGCTAGGCCGCGGTGGGAAGATGTCTGCCTCGCTACCTGAAACTGCAATCTTCACAATAGACAGCCCAGAGCAGGCACGAAAGAAGATTATGAGCGCATTTACAGGAGGCAGGACAACGTTAGAGGAACAGAAAAGCCTCGGCGCTAACCCTGACATATGCTCCGTCTTTTCCTATGACTACTTTCTCTTCATGAAGACGAACGAGATAGAAGAACTGCGTTACAAGTGCTTGGCTGGCGACATCATGTGCGGAGAATGCAAGAGCTTGCTAGCAGAACGGGTTACAAAGTTTCTAATCGAACATCAAGAAAAACGCGAGAAAGCCAAAGATAGATTTGAGGAATACCTCTTCAATGGAAAAGACTACTAGACTCCCTCATCAACGAATTTAACTATGGTAATTGTGCCACTCCTTCAGAGTAATTGTATCTACACACGTGAAAACGTCTCACGGTAGCCTCTTGCTACAGATTGAGCGTTCAGTAACTTCCAAAGCATTGTTAGATGTACATATCACGAATCTAATATACGGCTTGGCAAGGATAGCAACAAAGCAGAGCCTAGTGTTCGAAAGCTTGATGATCGCAAGTGACGTCCCCTTCAAAGCACACACCCTTACAGGCCGCTGCGCGAAATCATAGATTTTTGGAAAACTGACAAGAGAAGATGAGATTGGTGGAGTTACGAGAGAATGAAGCCGCAGTAATGAAGACACTCCAGGCAGCCGGAGGCAGTTCAACGTTCGACGAGATAGTGCAGAACTCCAAACAAGAGAACGCTGCAGTCACTCGCGCGCTTCCAATTCTCCTCGAAAAACAGTTCATCAAAGTCTCTGAGACGGATACAATCAATGTTCATCTTACTAACGAAGGGTTAGAGTACGCGAAACATGGATTGCCCGAACGTCGCCTCGTACAATCAGTCCTAGATCTGGGCGGCGAAGCTACTCTAGAAGAAGCCGCAAAACATGCCAACATCCCAGCCACCCTTACACATGTCGCACTCGGTTGGGTAAAGAATTCCAATTGGTGCGACATTTCAACGCAACTACAAGAAATAGTGCTTAGAGCTCGTGACATTCCTGCGAAGACAGATATTGAAAAAACGTTGGAAACAGTCTCCAGCAAACACGACATGTCGGTTGATGAGCTGCCGACTGAGTTACGCAAGAATATCGACACACTACGACGAAGACGACTTGTAGAAATCAAGAAGCGTACAAAACGCCACGTAGAACTCACATCCCACGGCTGGCAGGCAATAACTTCTGGAATCACTACGTCAAAAGAAATCAGCGAACTCACGCCAGAGTTAATCACAACCAACCAATGGCAGAATGTTACATTCCGCAAGTACAACCTAGAAGCAGCAGTCACCCCCACGTGGCCAGGAAAGAAACAGCCCTACAGACAATTCCTTGACGATTTAAAGGCGAAACTTGTAACCCTCGGTTTCGAAGAGATGACTGGCCCCACTGTGGAGACGATGTTCTTCAACTGTGATGCACTCTTCATGCCACAAGACCACCCTGCCAGAGAAATCCACGACCTCTACTTCATCAAGACAGACGGATTAGGCCAACTGGGAGGATACGAACGATTCATTGAACCAGTATCGAAGACCCATGAAAACGGATGG
>CAYWMG010000433.1:0-4338 GCA_964459245.1 uncultured Candidatus Bathyarchaeia archaeon | reverse complement strand
CAACAATGATCATCCATTCTCTCCCAACGCGCCACTATGACTCACGCTAAAAGATATCTACTGCTTGCCTCCATGGAAAAAATGATCTCCCAGACCGTAACCAACTAACTCGTACCATAGTTGTTCATTTGGAGAAGACCTAAAAGTTCTTCAAAGCATCTCCCATCAACAATTGACCCAAGAATTTTTTCACATATCTGGGACTAATTTAATTTTGATAAATCATCCTACGATGGGAGAATTGTTGACGAGAACGGGAGAATTATTCCATAGATTACGGGTAAGGCGAACACCAATCGCTTTCGGTTGAGATGTATGATTCGTCCATCAGGTACATATGTCACGCAAGCAAGTGCGTGGCTCTTAATTGGTGAAATAAATGCCAAAAATAATAACGTCTCCCGCAACCGGAAGTTTGCTGCTCTTAGCTTTAGCATGCCTTCTAGCGACTACGCCACTAGCAATCGCCCAGGGCACTAACGGGTCCTTCAATCCGCAAACACAATTCCCGATCGGTTCTACGGTAACCGTCACGTCAGTTTACGGTCTTGGAGGAGGAATGCCCTTCTTCAACCCAAGCATGAAGGGGAAACAAATCCACAGCCAGGCACAAAATAACCCAAGCCAAGCACGAGATATGAACCGGACAGGGGCACCACCACAATCTTTCACCGCATCACTAACGTTAACCGCCCAAGTGATAAATGAGACTGCAAACGGCGACACATTATTGACTATCAAGAGCGGTTCAATTGTTGTAAACGGAACCACCTTAACCATAACCCGTGGCATGGGGGGAATTGGTAAACTAGATCGAATACGGATGGGTGGAAACGTAACAGATCCTAACGGCCACACCTACGGTTGGGCATTGGACGGCTTCGCAGCCATGTACAACGGCACCGTAATCGCCTCACTCAATGGAGGCACTAGTTACAATCCGGGGACACCGACATCCCAACAATCAGGAACAGACAAAAGGCTTGGGGGCCTACCCCTAAGTTTCATTGCTACCATGACCTAAACCGTCCTAAAACCAATCCCTTTCCCTTCCGTGACTATCTTTTCATACGGATAACGAACAGAGATGAAAAATCCCAAGTCCAATCTAGTGGCCATGTAGGTTAAGACGCGTAGGCTTTAGGATCGCGTTATTGGGGCGTATTGGTCTCGGCGCGATGATTCCGTTCTGGACGATTGCTATGCGGGCATAAATACAAACGCATACAGTAAATGCCAAGCTTTTAAGACCGCCTCGAAGAAGGTTTTCTATTGCGAAAGTGCTGTCCTTGTTAGAACCATCTACGAAGAAATTTCCTGTTCGCACAACTTCAGTAAGCCTTGCCACGTTGATTCATGCAGGGGCGTGGTCGGATGCTGTTGACAAGGCAGCTGAAGACAAAGACTTGAGGTACGGATTGTATGCTAGCCGGATTCTAGCAGTGAAGAACCCTGAGGTTTACCTGAAGGCCGACGACCATTTCTTAGAGGCGATCAAGTCAAACCCTGGTTTCAGGAAGGTGTATTTCACAAAGGACATTCACAGTCCGGACCTCTACTGGAGGCGTCAGCAAGAGATGACCGGTCCGTCGTTTTCGTTCAATGATGTAAACTTCGACGACTTTCGTCTCTCCTCATACGGCGATCTCTATCCAAACGATTTCCCGGTGCTTCCTTTCCTTGACCGTCGTATGCTTCCAGTAGCGAGCACACTCAAGACTTGTGAGAATAAGGTTACTGAACTTGAGAAGGCCGCTCTCTTCTACTTTGCACTCAAGGAACGCGGACACAAAGACTCGTACATTATCTATTGTGAGGATGAACACGCATACATCTGCCGCGATAAGACCATTCTGAGGATTAGTGATCTACATGAAGTTAAGGAAATTCAAGGAACCCCCATACTGGTCTTCAACGAAGACTACGTCTGGTATCCGCTCATGGGTAGAGATGATAGGGCCAAGAGCAAGCGCCTGAATGAAATTGTAGCGACTCACGCAAAAAGTGAAGATTCTCCTAAACTAAACTCGTTAGAAGCGGACTTGATCAAGAGGCTAAGAGAGAACACAGCCATTGGATCAGAACGAGAAGAGGCCATGGCTACAGTGTGCTCGATGCGAAGCACGGGCATCGTTCTGGATAACTTCCATACTCTTTGGCAGAAAGCTAACCCCAACGAGAGTCGACTATTAGAGAACTTCGGGATTTTGAAACAGGTCATTATCAAAGCAGATTCGTTAAGCCCAGTCTCCGCGTATCTAGCAGCCAAGTCCATGTCTCATTCAGGACCCCTAAGGCTATGGACGATCAGCAGAGAATGGATAGGGAGGACAGCTACGAAGAACTGGCCTAAGACACGTGACCACCTCTGGTGGTGCAGTCACTTGGAATACTCTATCGACGAAACGTTCCGAACAGGAGCCGGGCACTGTGTTACCCAAGCATGCAATTTGAGCTCCGTTCTCACCCTGGCTGGGATTGATCATTATGTTCTAGAGGCGGGAAGGCCGCGTGACGGGCTTACTCACCATTACATATTCGTTCCCGAATGCGATGCAATCATAGATGATGGAAGAATCATGTCAAGTCAAAATACTGTGCTCTATCCACGCGAGACGATTATGGGAGGATTCCTTAAGGTGATTCTGTACTTCAACCATGAGGGAAGATGGGCCAAGCTGATTCGAAACAACTATAGCGGGAACGTTTCGCCGCATGAAGCTGTAGAGGAAATATCAAAACTGAGGCAGATCAATGACGACACCTTCTGCTGCTTATCCCCTGAGGGTATCCTAGCTATCAGTAAGTCGGATGCTGTGAGTAAAGAGTTGATGGACGAACACATAACCGAAGGCCTTGAGCAGCTGAAGGAAGAGAAGTGGAAACCTATCGAACTTCCCTAAAACCCTAACACAATGTTCCCCTTGAGATTTGAACTAGCCAATTTACGAATACATTTAGTGGTGGTTAAAGGGTTCTAACGGTGGCAAGAAGGATGTCAAGCCACGGATCGGGTTTACCTGCCCAGGAATACCAGGCACGGTTAGACGCTACAAAGGAACGAGTTCGTGAGAGAGGATTTGACGGACTCTTAGCCTTCTCAGGTTATGCTGAGAGAGATGGAAACGTATGTTACCTCTGCGGCCACAAGAACGCATTTCCCTATAGCGCAAAGACAGATCAAGTCTCTGGCCTCGGCTACAGCGCTCTACTAGTGCCCGAAGAGCACGAGACAGTGCTCATAACCCCATTAAGATACCAACCAGATGCGGTAGTGGGAGTTGCGAAGAGTAAGACCGGAAGAAACTTCACGCATGATCTTATTGATGCAATAAAAGACTCACGCCTAGAAAAATCCAAGTTAGCAATCGCTGGCGGCGACATAATCCCAGCAACCTATATCGACGAAATAAGACGCTCCCTTCCTGAACTCTATCTTGAGTACCGAGACGAACTACTAACGGAACAGAGGATGATCAAGAGCGAGAACGAACTCAAACTGGTAAGAGCAGCCTCCAAGATCGCGGACAAAGCAATGGCGGCGGCAATCAACGCAATCAAGCCAGGAATGAGGGAAAATGCGGTAGGCAGCATAGCTCGTAGAGTCGCCATGGAAGCAGGAGCCGACTATATAGTCAGAGACAGAGTTCAATCCGGCCGCGAAATGGGGCAGCTACGATGGCCCTTCGCAACCTCGAAGAAGATTAGAAAGGGCGAACTGGTCTCTATAGACTTCGTAGGCTGGGTCAAATCCTACGGGTTTGATATACTCCGAATTGGCTGCGCAGGACGACCCAAGAAGGAACAGCGTAGACTAATCGAAAGGGCTCGAGAAGCTACCGAAGCAATGTCTGAAGCGCTCACCGACCAGAACGAAATAGCATCATCAATCTCACAACTCAAACAATACGAAGAAGATGGATTCACAGTCTCAGCCTTCGGCCATGGAATCGGTCTCGAAATCGTCGAGGCACCCTACCTCCTCACCGGCGTACCGGGAAGGGTTAGGAAGAACATGGTCCTCTGCGTCGAACCAAACGTACGACGCAAGCAAGATTTCGCCTGCATAGAGGATGAGATAGTCGTGACGCAAGGTAAACCGGACGTACTAACTAAAGTACCGGTTGACCTGGACTGATTCGTTCACACAGTTCTGCGATCTTATGCAGGAAACCATTTTCTTAGGTCGAAGTTTCTTACTGGCGGGCGGTACCTGCTTCCCCAGATCGGTATGTCATGACCTGGAACGACTACGCTTGGGTCCAGTTGGGTTATTGCCTTCTGGCTTCTGAGCAGAGCGTCTTTGTCGCGAACAAACATGGGAAGCCTCTGCTCTAT
>CAYWMG010000432.1:0-2199 GCA_964459245.1 uncultured Candidatus Bathyarchaeia archaeon | reverse complement strand
TGCTTGGGTCACCTTTGCTTCACACCAATGGAACGTGATGGAGGAAGATCAAGATGCCGACTCTAGTAGTTGTGGAAATAACTAGACGATCATAAAACACACGAACTCCTTCGATATGCGTCTAAGGACGCAAAACCCTCGTCAATTAGAATAAATAGGTAATGCGATCAATTAGAATGCTACTGAGTATTTTTGAGTTGGTGGATTCTTTGAAGCCAAAGATTGGAATTGTTCTTTCAACTCGTGGCATCCTCTTCTCTAAGAGTAGTGTTCGGGCGGATATAATTGAGCTGAGTCAAAAGGTGGAGGAGTATGGTTATGATGCGGTTTGGGCTGGAGATAGTTTGTTAGCAAAGCCGCGTCTAGATTCAGTGGGCGTATTGGCTGCAGTGGCGGGTGCCACAAAACGTGTTAAGCTGGGTACATCCTGTTTTGCCACTTTTCCTCTCCGGCATCCGATTTTGTTCGCCTACCAGTGGGCTACTCTCGACGCCTTGTCTGAGGGACGGAGCCTGCTCGTTGTCTGCCAGGGAACGCCTACAATTAACGGGAAGATTTACCGGAACGAGTACGATGCGATGGGGATCCATCCTGCGGAGAAGGTAAAGCGGATGGAAGAAGGTATTGAGATTCTTCGAAAGCTGTGGGCGTCCGACGAGGTGAGTTATGACGGGGAGATCTTTAGGTTTAAGGATGTGACGATGCTCCCAAAGCCAGTGCAGAATCCCTGCCCGATTTGGATAGCGTCAAACCCACGGCATACCGGGGAGTTGGAAGGGCCCCCGGGAGAGATCGAGAAGAATTTCGACCGAGTAGGCAAATACGCTGATGGATGGATGACCTCGTCTGTTACTCCCGGAGAGTTCCGCGAGGACGCTGACAAAGTCCTCACGGCCGTCCGCAAGCATCATAGAGACACAACAAAATTCGGCATGTGCCTCTACTACAACGCAAACATGAACGACGACAAGGAAAGAGCTGCAGCGGAATCGAAAGACTATCTGTACAAATACTACAGGGAAGCCATCACTGAAACAAAATTCGACAAATGGGTTGCCTGTGGAACAGCAAGAGATTGCATCGAGAAGCTGGAGGCATTCACTTCTGCTGGAGTCGACACCTTCTCACTCAGATTCGTCGCGTGGGACCAACTTAAGCAACTTAAGCGATTCAGCGAGGAAGTATTACCAAGCTTCTGATAATTGGGCACCTTACGAAGATATGTGAAAACTTCAGTGTGAAAGCATTAATCCAATCTTAGATGTATACGCCCACGCTAATGAAATGGAAGATGGTGACGGTAAGTTAGCAAGACTGAAAGTTCTCTTTGGGCCGTCTTATGAAGAATTTGAGGCTGCTGGACGCGGCTGCAACACGATCTTGATCGAAAGCCAAGGCAAGCGGATAATTGTTGATCCGGGAATTTGGTCCTTCGGGCTTCGCGGCTACTTACACTACTTTCTAAGGAAGGAAGCATTGAAGCCAGAGGATATTGATATCGTGATAAATACTCACTTGCATTTTGATCATAGTGATAACAATATTTTCTTTCGAGGCAAGAAACTTTACGTGCATGAGAAAGAGCTGAACGGTACCCTCTTCCTGCAAGACCTCTCACCCGACGGAATTTATAACCCGGAAAAATACACAATCGAACTGAAATGCCCCGAGTACTTGGAATTCTTAGTCGGCGCTCTCGAGCTCAGAAAGATTGTTGGAGATACTGCGGTTACTGAAGATGTAAGAATTATAGAAACACCAGGCCACACTCCGGGCAGCGTCTCTGTCCTGGTTGAGACTGCGGAAGGTCTTGCGGCAGTGATAGGTGATGTTGCCATATTTGCAAGAGACTTCATAGAACAGAGGCTTCCAATGTTTGTTCGCGACAAAGACGCTCTACTCAGAAGCCAGAAGGCAATAGCCCAACTGGACCCAAGCGTCGTCGTTCCAGGTCACGATATGCCGATCTGGGGAAACAGGTACCGTCCGCCAGTAAGAAACTTCGACCTAAGAAAATGGTTTCCTGCATAAGATCGCAGAACTGTATGAACGAATCAGTCTAGGTCAACAGGTACTTTAGTTAGTACGTCAGGTTTACCTTGCGTCACGACTATCTCATTCTCTATGCAGGCGAAATCTTGCTTGCGTCGCACGTTTGGTTCGACGCAGAGGACCATGTTCTTCCTAACCCTTCCAGGT
>CAYWMG010000431.1:0-6433 GCA_964459245.1 uncultured Candidatus Bathyarchaeia archaeon | reverse complement strand
CCAGAATAGAGACTGTTAACCTGCGTTTATATGAATCGCAGATAGCTTTCCTGAAATGAGTTAGCGAGGATATACTTTGGCCAATCAGCAGGTTGGCGCTCAATTTGATACTGTGAATAGCGTCATGACCGGATGGGTTGTAACAATCCCACAATCTGATTCTCTGCTGAAGGCGCGAGATTTGATGAAGCACAGAGGCGTGTCGCAAATCATTGCCGTTGATGAGAAGAAGCGCCCTGTTGGACTCGTATCTAAGAGAGATCTAGCACGTTTCCTCCTCGAAGAATCTACTAGTCGTGGACTCGAAGACGTTCCAGTATCCGAGGCTATGTCTAAATTCATTCCAACAATTAGAGAGGATCTGCCAGTTCTTAATGCTGCCCGAATGTTTGACACTGAGAACCTAGCATGTTCCATCGTGACAGACGACTATCCATTCTTCGGGATAGTGACAGAAACAGACTTATGTAATTACTTCTCACGCAAACTACCGGATACATTCAAAGTAAATGATTTCATGTCTAGTGACTTCATTTTTGCTAAGACCACTTATCCTGTTGTTCATGTTGCACAAGCAATCGTGTTTAAACAACCCAGCGTACCTGTTATTGACGACAATTTAGTTGGAATACTAACACTTTCGGACATCCTCTCCATCGGAGAAAAAAGGCATAGTTCAAAACACCGGTCACTCATCTTTAATTCTACAACAAGAAATGAAGCAGCCTTACTCACTACAGAGGATCTGATGACTCGAAACCCTATTACAGCAAAACAAGATGACGATCTGGCTCAGGCTGCGCAAATGATTGTAAGAAAGGGCATAGGAAGTTTACCAGTCTTGGATTATCAAGGAACTGTCGTAGGTCTTCTAAGCAAGCACGATATCGTGAAAGCCTTAGGTAGAGTGGGTCAGTCTCTCAACATGCGAATGCATTAGCCCCTCTCAATAGTAGTCGGACGATAGTTCATAATAGTTGCACACGTAAAGGAAAACACTGCACTCCTGAGGTAGGTTCCAACGCATGAACTTAATTGAGTTTGTTGCGACAGTAGTCATAGTGACAGCATCAGGCGCCCTCGCTCCGGGACCACTGTCCTTTGCAATTCTTATGCACGGATCCAAGGGCGGCGCTTGGGCAGGATTTTCATGTGCAATTGGACATATGCTCGTTGAGTTCCCTCTAATACTTGCTCTAGCTTTCGGTCTGT
The DNA here is from genome assembly GCA_964459245.1 of uncultured Candidatus Bathyarchaeia archaeon. Taxonomy (GTDB): domain Archaea; phylum Thermoproteota; class Bathyarchaeia; order 40CM-2-53-6; family 40CM-2-53-6; genus FEN-987. Next base: position 5,221 of record CAYWMG010000431.1, on the reverse strand, counting down.
TAACTGCTGTAAATCAGCCCCTGGTAAAATCGGGGATTGGAATTGCAGGAGGTGCTGGTTTGATTGTTTTTGGCATTTTACAAATCCATGAAACACTAGTAGAGTCAGATATAAAACGATCAACAAAAAAGACACTCTTGCGAGTTCCTGCGGGTTCAGTAATGTTAGGCGCCGCCCTAACTGGGTTAAACCCATACTTCATACTCTGGTGGTTAACGATTGGATCCGTGCTTATCATCCAAGCCTTGGCATTTGCTGCATTGATGGGAGTACTTGTAATGTACATTTCACATGTCTGGATGGACTACGCTTTCTTAACCGCCTTAGCTCATTTCGGTAAGAGCGGGAAAGTAATTATTGGGTCCAAATATTACAAAATAGTTCTAACGTCGTTTGGGATTGTGCTAGTCTACTATGGAATTTCCTTCATAATGTCTGCCATTTGATTGAGACTATGACTCAAGCGAATCTATCAGATTAGGTAGATCATTTACTGAGCCTAATACATAGTCAGGTTTAGATTGGAGCAAACGTTCTACTTCGAACGGTCCAGTGGAGACAGCGACTGAACATAAGCCCGCTTCCCTTGCTGCCATGATGTCCATCACTCCATCTCCGACTAAGATTGCTTCGTCCACGCTGACCTTCAACTCTTCAAGCACTTTCCTTATAGGTCCCGGATCAGGTTTCATTTCTTCACAATCGTCACGGGTCACTATTGCATCAAAGAAGGTTTTCAGCCCCAAACGTTTCAAAGTAAGACTGGTTCCCTTCCGCCCATTGTTCGTGACCAAGCCTATCAGCAACTCACGGCCTCTAAGCTTATTCATTGTGTCAAAAACTCCAGGATACAACATTACTTCCCGGGCTGCTTTGATCTCCATCTCCTCAAGTCGACTGTAGAACAGTTTCCGCAATCGTCCGTAGGTCTCAGGGTCAAGTCGAGGTTTCAGCTGCTTAAGAAGAAGATAGATACTGAATTGTTCCGTCATGTCCGCAGTTTTGAGCTTCATCTTTTCCAATTCCTCCAGAACGAGCCGTCGAGCTCTGAGATAGTCTATGTTAAAACGCGTAATCGTACCATCCATATCCAAGATTACGGCTCTCAAGTCCATGGATGTCCCTTCCAAACATTCATGATCGATCACTAATAGTTTAATGACAATTTTGCAAAGCGCATCTTGGAGAGTCGGCTAAGAAATGCACCAACAAACTCTCAGCATCTTACTCCATGACTAATAGAAAGCATCACAACTCTTGATTGAGAGCTATCTAACGGAGGCCCTTTATTGATATTGAAAAATCGAAAAATGATAAAGTATGAGACTATCAAGCCAGAATTGAATTTCCACAGAACCCATGACGGTTTCCAAAGTATGCTTTAGATAGAGAGCGCGGTACTAGATTTGCATAATGAACGCAAATTTCGATGTTGAAGCTATGGTGATTCTGCATGTTAATTGACATGTCTCTGTGTTATTTTGATTAGACTTAATTTAGGCGAAGATAGCTGCCATCTAAAGGCGTGAAATGATGTATCAATGTGGATGCGGTAATTCGCAATGCCAGTGTTACCCGTACTACCCGCAGTACCCGTACTACCCGTACTATTCACCATATCGATATTGGACACCTTACTTCCAACCAATGACTACATACAACTATCCGTACTATGGACTGCCTCTCGGCTACGTGTACACAAGTCCGGTTCCGTTCTTGACGAGTGAGCAGTTTCCTCGTGGAGAATATCATGTAGGCAACTGCCTTATGATATGGCAGTAAACACCTCCGATTTACACTCTAATTCTTGCACTATCTTCAGCAAACGACTTAGCGTTGGCCCAAGTTGACCGACGCTACCATGAGAAGAAATTGTAGCTCAAGAATTGGCATGTACGAGTTTATTATTTTTCCAGATGTATCCGATCTCTCTTAGTTCTTGGAAGTACCAATTCAGATTCTCAATTGGTTCATGGAACCTTTCTAGAATATCTCTTGTCACATAGCTCAAGAAAGTGACGAAGAGATTTCTGTCTTCTGTGTAAAGACGGTTCAAGAAAAGACCGAGTCTGTCTATTTCGTAATCCCCTGTTACAACATCTGCGTAGACTTTATCCCAAACCGTTTCGAGATTAAACTTCCGTACAGCCTCCCTCACATAAGGAAAGAAGTCGGTGAAATATTCACGCATCGCACCTTGCGAACGGAAGATCGCTTGTACCAGTTTCCGTATTTCTATGTTGACTTCCGGAACTCCGCTCAAATCATCGTACACCGATCAGCTTTCTCTCCTAGTTACACTGTTAAGTATAAAACTCTCTTACCTGCTGTTATCAGCACCTTGATGTCCGAACTCGTCGCTCCATACTGTCACAATACTGGTTATGAGATTGCTACGATCAATCGTTTCAGTAAAGTTAGGCCAAGTAATCTTCATTTTGATGCCCAATGAAGTGTTGACGAATGTTATCACTAATAATTTTGGCAGCCGGTAAATCAACTCGAATGCTAGGTCGCAATAAACTACTTGAGAGAATTCATGGAAGACCAATGATAAGGCACGTTGTCGAAGTTGCTCTGAAATCCAAGGCTGACGAAGTCATTGTTGTGCTCGGCTGGGAAGAGAATTTGATTCGAGAAGTGTTGGCTGATCTTTCGTGTCACTTAGTTATTAACCACGATTATGAGCATGGTCAAAGCTCCTCTTTGAAGATTGGACTCAGAGAAGTGGATGAGAGGAGTCGAGCCGTTCTAGTACTGCCAGGAGATATAGCACTAATAGACTCACGTTCAATCAACTCGGTCATTGATGTTTATAATGCTGAGGGGGGAACGTTAGTGATCGCGGCTCACGGTGGAAAACTCGGTCATCCTATACTGCTTGATAAAAGATTGTTTCCAGAAATGGAGCGAATAAAAGAGGAGAGTTATGGACTAAAAGCTGTCGTCAAGAAACATGGACCTGAAATTCGCTTAGTTGAAACCGGCACTGAAAACGTTTTGAAGGATATAGATACTCCTTACGATTTGAGGGAAATTTCTTGAAGATCCTTGTCGAGAATTTTAACATCTTCTGCTTCTGTTTGGGGAGATAGAAAATAGCTAATCTAGTTCTGCTGCTATTGCTGGCGGTTGCACCTGCAGCTTTACTGCTCAAATATGTACTGGTTAGAGACAAGTATAAGCACGAACCGATGCAACTAATTGCAGTCACGTTTCTGTTGGGCGCTTTAGGAATTGTTCCGGCAACCGTTCTCGAATCATTACTTAGCTCACCTAACATCCTTGTCAACGCCTTCATCTCTACAGCTGTTGTGGAAGAATGCGTCAAGTACTTCGCAGTACGAGCAAAGGCGTATCATTCTCCGAGCCTCAACGAAACTATGGATGGGATAGTATACGGAGTTGCCGCTGGCCTAGGTTTCGCTACGGTTGAGAACGTACTTTACGTATTCGGTTTTGGCACACTCTCAACGGCAATCGTGCGAGCATTCCTCTCAGTCCCAAGCCATGCTGCGTATGGGGGCATAATGGGGTTTTACCTTGGCATGGCAAAGCTACACAGTAACGGAGGTAATTCGAAAAAGAATAGGGGAATACTAATCATAACAGGATTAACTATAGCAATTGTACTTCATGGTCTCTATGACACAATCGCTCTCACTCTAGATAGCTATGCTGCTTTAGCAGGTTTGCTAATAATGACCATGGTTAGTTGGGCCATACTGCTAAGGCTGATCAAAAGAGCTGTCTCGCTATCGCCAATTCGTTGGGGGTTCCGCAAAGTTCCCATGCCAACATATCTCCAGGTTTACCCCTATCGTTACTGCACGCAGTGTGGAACCCATCGAGAATTCGGATCAGCGTTTTGCGTCAATTGTGGACATGAATTTACATGAGGCTCATGCTTGAGTTCTTGATTGAGCAACCCTACAGATAACTGATAATCTGTATCCAGTATTCACTTTGATGTAACCAACTAAGCTTTGGTCGAGTTGTTGGTCTCCGCTGTCGACCAACAAAGGTCTGCCTTTCAAGGAAGCAATCTTCCCTTCAGTTGCCACTACAATCAAATTCTCCTTACCAACCCTACGTATCACGTTAGGACTAATCTGCTGATTTCCTCTACCGAAAAGAAAGCCCTGACCGCCAACTACTCCAACAAGTATCTTCGAATTGAAACGGTTTACGATATTGAGAAGCTGAGTTTCGTTTGCGTCTAGTATCAGGATTTTTCTGCTCCTGACTACGTCAACGCCAAGTAATGTATACGTGAGGCCTAGAACTTTCATGAAAGCCTTCGCGGTTGTGCCAGGACCAATTATGTAAGCACAGTCATCTGTAATTTCCTCAATTATCCCCGACGCAATCCATGTCTCGTCATTCCCATACGCTGGGACGAGACTCTTACTTTCTTGAATCAATTCTTCCTCGTAGGGCACGCTCATGTAACCGTAAAGTTTCAAATTGCCCTCATTATCGTAATCTACAACTTCTTCAAGCCGAGTTGAGATTTGACTGGATAAAAAATTGAGTACGAGTTTTCCAGCCAGTCTGGGATTAATTGCGAAGACTCCTGAATGCATCTTCACGCCTGCTGGAATTCCAAGTACTGGAATTTTCTCATCAACCATGTCCATTATGTCACGTGCGGTACCATCTCCACCAGAAAAGATAATCAACTCGGCTCCTTCCTGGATCATCTCCCTCACGGCTCTTTTCGTGTCCTCAGCAGTTGTCTGTCCTACGTGGATCGTTCCCATCACTACCGGATTGATCCCGCTCTTGACTGCTTCGTCTTGTCCCATCTCAGATGGGTAGGTCAACAAGGTGACGTCATTCATTCCATGGGTTATCTCTTGGAGAGCCTCAACTGTGCGTTGTGGCGCTAATGATGTTTCGCCTAACTCGAGTGCTCTCTGAGCTAAAATTCCGTCAGAGCCTTTGAATCCTAGGCGTCCACCTAATCCCGCAATCGGGTTTACTATCAGCCCAATCTTTCTCATCTTACACACGAATTAGCAAGTAAACATCGCCTACGTTCGTTCCTGTTCTTCCCGTGATAATGTTATCATGTAACCTTCTGAAGAAGTTATAAGAATCGTTTCTCTCGAGGTAGATCTTTGGATCCAATCGTATCTTTTCGGAACGTTTCAATGTGTTTCCGTCAATAATTGCCCCCGCTGCTGGACTGTTGCCATCTATCCCATCGGTTCCCATC
>CAYWMG010000430.1:0-2389 GCA_964459245.1 uncultured Candidatus Bathyarchaeia archaeon | reverse complement strand
ATTGTCAATAATCATGGCGGCCAGCTACCGGCAGCGAAAATGATACTTGCAATATGAAGCGAATTATTCCTAGGAGCGTGTTTTATTGAATATCAATCATTAGGTGTTGCAGTCGGTGCTCTTGGTGCGCTTGTTTGAGCTCCAGCATATCCTGCTCACGCGTCTCAGCAACGAGGCTCTCCAGGATCTGGTTCCATTCATCGATAGCGAACGATGGGCTAATGCTGGGTTCCGCACCTTTTGCTGCAGCCTTGACGAGCCGGTCGTTCGCGGTGTTGAATCTCTGATCAAAAATTACATTCAACTTTTCCCGCCATCCAAAACCCCAGCCGAGTTTGAGCGCTAAGCCGTTTACGGTTCCATTGAGATCGGGGCGCTCGTTGTAGAGAGTCCGCATAACTTGCGTAAAAGCTTCGATCTTCATGCATACGCCTCGAAAGTTCAAGTCTTCAACAAAGTCAACACTTCAGAGACTGATGGAAGATGGAGCACACCTTCACGGTCACGGTCGATGTTCAGCTTAGCGGTACTACTGAGAAATTTGAGTTCCTAACTGGAGAAGTAATTGCAGGCCATGAATTAAACGAACGGAAGAAAGAAGATGCACCTGAATACGAGAATTTTCAGCGCACAATGGTCTCTATGTTTCATAGAGTCAATACCATCGAACGTAGGTTAGCTCTCATCAAGTAGACAAAGCTTCTGAACTTGGTAATCGAAGTTCAAGCCTGAGTGCTCAGGCATCAGATTAAGACTTAATTTGTCTTGGAAGAGTGATGTTAGGTAAGCTTTTAACGGGCTACCATCGTAATTTTAGGCATGTCGGCTAGAAATGTTCATCCGCAACTAGGCGCGGACGAACTTTTACTGCGCGTTGGCGAACTTGTTGAAAAGCTGCGGTCAACGTTCTTCTTGTCGGGAGAACTAGCCAAGGAGCTAAGCTTACCAGTAAAACTCTGCTCTGACACCCTAGGTAGATTGTATCGAAGGGGAGACCTGACTCGTGAAAAACTAACCCGATTAGACCGTATAGGGGTCAATAGGGGCATCTGTTTTCGGTATCGAATCTCCAAAAAAGGTGAAATTCGATTGCGATACCTGAAGAAACGCGAGTCATTCTACAGTGTTGTTAGTGCGGTCAGCGATCCACCTGAGTCAGTGAACCTCAATTGGATGCGATCCTACAGTAACAGAACATTCACCAAGCTGGAACCTAAATTCAATGTACTCAGAACACATCCAATGCTTTCATCCCTTGCCATTATCGATGAGAAACTACATATCGCATCTCCCGGCATACTGATGATGGCTCAACGAACAAGTGAGGCTCTAGCAGTTCTGGATCATCTTCACGATAGAGGGCTAGTCTGTCAAGAATTACGTAAAGCCGGCGTCACGTACATTGTGGATAATGCGAAAAAGGAAGGTCGTTCTAACGAAGAGATCGTACTAAACGCTCTCTTCAAAAGCGTTCTATGGAATGAAAAACAGAATGAATTACTGAAAAACGAGAATTTCAAACTAAACCTCCAGAATGAATCACTGAAAAACGAGAAGAGGCTATTTCCTTAATTCTGTTTAGGGTATGTAGAGCAGGTGAAGACGGTTGCCTGCCTTGTCAGTGTCCTTTAAGTAGACATCACATAATCTAACCTCACTAATTCACATAACATAGGCCCAAAATCGATGAGAAACATTAAGCTGTAGTACTGTCTGTAGGCGGCGCCACTCGTCCCTACTCATCTGATCAGTTTTGCGGAGTTCATTATGAATGTGAATTCGGAGACTACGTGTATGAGGGCTGCGAGCACTGGATTCAGGAAGCCTAGAAATGCTAGAATTACTCCAAGGCCATCAACGCTGACTGTTCCATAGAAGTTCTGCATTATTGTCCGATAAGCGCCCTTGCTTAAGCGAATTACCTCAGCAATCTTACGCAAATCATTTGTCATTAAGACAATGTCAGCTTCCTCTATAGCCACATCCGTGCCAGTGCCCATACTGATTCCCACATTGGCGCGTGCAAGCGCGGGAGCGTCGTTAATGCCGTCCCCTACCATGGCTATCTTGTGACCTTGTTTGACCAGTTGCTCTATTCTCTTCACCTTATCGTGGGGTAGGAGTTGCGCGTAGACTTCGTCCACTCCAACTTTTGCTCCCACATTCTTCGCTGCTATCTCATTATCTCCTGTAATCATTACAGTCCTTATTCCCATTAGTTTCAAGTCTGCTATCGCTTTCCTGCTTTCGTCCCTCACTCTGTCTTCAACTAGGATTACTCCACACATCTCTCTTCCATGTGCGATGAGCACGGTTGTGCTGCCTCGGGAGATGAAATCTGCTAGCGGCTTGCGGATCTTTTCTGGGAGTTCAACCCCATTTTCAGCCA
>CAYWMG010000429.1:0-1554 GCA_964459245.1 uncultured Candidatus Bathyarchaeia archaeon | reverse complement strand
CTGGGTCGCGAGCTGCCTTCGGTAATTTTGATGCTTAATCTGCGTTCGTTGGTGTCAAGGCCTGCATTCATGCAGTTCTGCTGCGGGGTTTCGAAGATTTCACTTTGTAACCCGTTCTCGGCCGCGAAGGAACCGAGAAATTTTATGATCTCCTCATATTTCCCTGGCGGGTTTACTGTTTCGATACGTATCAGTTGTTGAAGAAATGAGCATTGTTGAGGAAATGTTTCATCCACTCGTCTGAACACGTTCGTCTTCACTGCTCCTAGATAATTACGAGCAGCCATGAACAATCAACGCCTCAATTTCCGATATGAGTTGTTCGCGAATCCATCGTCGTGTCTGGAACCGCGCATCAGCATTTGAACCCGGACCGTATCGATTCTCTTAATCGTCAACTATCGCACTGCTCCTAACGCCTACCGTCATTGGTTAATCAGTTTGTGGGAACTGTCGTGAATTTGGATATGTTCAAAGTTGGAAATGTTCCAAAGCTCACTTAATACGGCACTTTTAATGAGAAAGATTAACAGAGACGTATTGCATCCAGGAAGTTGATTCGAGGTGGCTAGTGAAAAGTCAACTACTCCTCTCGCCGACATTGTAAAGGAAACTGAGAGAATTATTCATCTAGCTGAGAAGCAAAACGTAATCTTGAGACTGTTCGGCGGATTGGCGATTCGCTTTCATTGCCAAAGCGCGACCCATCGATCTCTAGAACGTAAATATGCGGATATTGACTTCATGGGGTTGTCTAAGCAAGCTCGGAATATCAAAAAGCTCTTCTCGGAACTTGGATATGCACCGAGAGAAGTTTTCAACGCATATTACGGAGATCAGAGGCTAATCTTCAACGATCTAACTAATGAAAGACGGATAGATATCTTCCTAGACGTTTTCAAGATGTGTCACAAATTCGACTTCAGAGATCGACTAGTCCTCAACAAGCCGACTATACCTTTGGCAGACCTTCTAGCGACGAAACTTCAGGTCGTCCACATAACGGAACGAGAATACAGGGATATCATCGCTTTGGTACACGATCATGAAATCGGCGATACAGATGGTGCGGAAACAATAAACGGACTCTACCTAGCTAAGTTATGTAGTGAGGACTGGGGAATCTACAAAACCTCAACCATCAATATTGGATTCATCCTGAGCGCACTGAAGGAGTTCCAGCTTGATCCTGAATACGAGTCCGTCGCGCGCAAACATCTTGAAGAATTGAATTCACGAATTGAAAATATTCCAAAAACGACTGGTTGGAAGATTAGAGCAAGAATCGGAGAGAGGAAACAATGGTACGAACTCCCCGAAGACGATAAGAAAGTGATTGTTTCGCCGAGCCAATTAGCAGAACAATTGAAGTCAGAAAAGGGAAAATCTGCTCAGTAAGTCCCTATACCGGACCTAGATAACCTGCTTGCTTTCATAATGGCTTACTGAGGGCACTTTTTCCAGCAATGCATCGCGCATTCTTTTTGAATTGCCACGGAGTATCGACGGGGGAATCGCAGCAAGGTTGACGATTGCAAGCCAGAAATGCGCGCT
>CAYWMG010000428.1:0-4842 GCA_964459245.1 uncultured Candidatus Bathyarchaeia archaeon | reverse complement strand
ATTCCGGGTATGAAAACCAACGGAACGTCTAGTACACCCGCCGTTCCTACCAGTTGGCAGAATTCTCGGCGATCTAACGTAAGTGCGCAGTCGAACTGAGCTAGGATACCGTTTGAGAAGCGTAGGCTACATGTCATCTGTTCGTCAACTCCGGTTGCGCTCCACTTCGCGTATGCCTGCACTTCTACTGGTTCCTGGGCAGCAATCGTGCGGTTGATATTGACGCAGTAACAACCCACATCCATTAATGATCCTCCGCCCAACTCTGGTTGTAGACGAATGTTATTCGGGCGAGTTACACGAAATGTGAAAGCTGAGTGGATCAATCGAAGGTCACCTATTTTTCCAGTCTTCACCAACTCGAGCATCTTCTCGATCTGCGGGTGGAAACGGTACATGAATGCCTCCATCAACTTCACATTATTGGAACGAGCAGCGGTCTCCATTTCAATGCACTCGGCAGCGTTCATAGCCAGAGGTTTTTCACATAACACATGTTTACCAGCCTCTGCTGCCTTGATCGCCCATTCTCTGTGCAGGTTGTTTGGGAGAGGTATGTAAATTGCATCAACATTACTTGCGGAGATTAACGATTCATAGCTCCCATAGCTAGTTGGAATGTTGTTCGTTGACGCAAAGTCACGTGCCTTCTGAGCGTCACGGCTTGCAACCGCCACTAGCTCGCCATTGTTGGAATGCTGAATAGCTGGAATAACTCGAACACGGCCAATGTTAGCTGTGCCTAGCACGCCCCAACGAATCCTACGGTCAATCAATCTTTTCTCCCTACTTGTTTTCGCTTGCATAGTTCAGTTTGAGGGTCTCGAGTATGGTGAACGTACTACAGATCATCAGATGGGCAGGGATCGCGGATAAAAGTAACTTCTGGTCCTTCTGGGTCAGCAACGAGCTTTTCAAACGAATCATTCTCTGATGATTGCAGCAGCCCTGACAGGAGAACCGGTTCCTTTCTCGATTCTCAGAGGAAGGCCGATGAAGAAAAACTTCTTGGATGGAAGGGTATCCAAGTTAACCAGACCTTCGAAGATGCAAATGCTCTTCGTCAAGAATGAAATATGTGCGTATCTGACTTTCTTGCCATCTTCCACTGCGTCTTCTTCTATGTCCACATTAGTTCCCACTGCCTTAACTCCTCTCCCAATGAGCCAGTCTACGGCATCATTGGCGAGTCCTTTGTATCCGGGTAGGGAAAGAAGTAGAACGATGATTCCCTCTTCGATAGTTAGCCCGTCTTTGGAACATACGGCGATCAAATCTTCTCTACGCACCGGTTGACCCTTTTTCTGTGTGTGTCGCAGATCGAGAAGAACTGCGTCACCTAGAAAATGGTCTAATGGTATCTCATCGATTGTTCTTGTGTTCGGGACGAAGTGATACGGTGCATCAACATGCGTTGCGCAGTGTTCTGACATAAGGATGGTTCTGGATTCGAATCCTTTGCACGGTTCTTTGAAATGTCGGCCGCTCCAGGCTCGAGTTACTTCTTTGAGAATCTTTACCGCTGCAAGCGGTCCTTCTTCTCCTTCGCGTATCGGAATGCTCAGATCAATAATCGTCATGCCCATAAAGTCAAACACCTTTCTGTTGTAGTTTCTCTCTTGATGCACAGTGTGTAATCGAGAGTATTAGGTTGAATCATTTGCAAGTAGGCCACCATCCTCCATTTACGTGAAATACTTGGCCGGTTATGTATCGTGCCTCATCAGAGCATAGAAACGCGACGGTATGTGCTACATCTTCAGGTCTTCCTATGCCCAGTGGTACTATTCTCATGTATTCCTCCCAAGGCAAAACAGCCTTTTCTCCAGTGCGAATTATGCCAGGAGATACGGTGTTGACAGTGATGTTATACGGAGCAACTTCTCTAGCCAGAGAGCGCGAGAAACCATATACGCCAGCCTTAGCCGCTGCGTAAGCACAATCGCGTTCAAGCCCCGTTTCTGCTCGTAGCGAAGCTATGCTCACGATTCTACCATATGATCTCTCAATCATGGAAGGCAGGACAGCCTTCGAACAATTGAAACAACTCTTCAAGTTGATTCTGACTGTTGCTTCCCAAACTTCCTCGCTCATCTCGTGAACCAAGGCCTGACCTGCAGTTCCCCCAGCATTGTTCACTAATATGTCGACTGCCCCAAACTTTCGAAGCAACGACGCCACAGCTTCTCTGACCTGTAAGCCATCGGTGACATCAAACCGCAGAGCGATCGCATCTCCTCCGGAGTCTCGGATCTCGGTTGCGGTTTTCATGCACGTATCGGTAATATCATTGCAGCAAACGATCGCTCCCCTTTGAGCTAGAAGTTTCGCGATGGATTCGCCGATCCCCTTTCCAGATCCTGTCACTAGCACTACCTTACGTTCAAGACTCATTGTCATGAGGTCTCCGCCAAGAAAAATAGCAAGTTATGAATTGACTCTCTTGAACCGCTTTAATCTTTGTCACAGCTTTCCCACATAGCTCAATATAATGTCCCGGGAAAAAAGCCAACGGGTCAGAGTCATGTCAAACCTAACCATGCTAAGAATTTTCATGTCGCAAAACAATCGCGAAATTGAGGATTCTGTTCTTACTCTATCGCATCTTGGATGAGACTTTATATACGAAATTATTTCGAGGCAGGAGAATTCCGTTGTTATCCTAATATCCCTTGGATTTCACAAAACTATTTAGTGTACATGATTCAGGAGAATCAAGCATTCTCCGTACTTCACTGTTAAACGCAAGTGATGAGACTAACGATGCCCAAAACTGACGAGATGAATTGCCGATGCTGACAGATACTAACGCGAATAGCAAGATCAAAATCAAAAGAATCAACATCTACAAGTTCAATCGCAAACTCCCCAAGCCTTTCGCAATTAGTTTTAGAACGTGGGATCAGGTTGAGAACGTGCTCTTATCAGTGGAAACTGACAAGGGGATTACCGGATACGGCGATGCAAGCCCCGTTATAGAGATTACAGGTGACACGCAAGAAATAGCGTTGAAATTTCTTGCCAACGTGAAATCATCTCTCATAGGCCAGGATCCATGCGATATATCGACAATCCACAATCTACTCGAACAAGCCTCCAACAAACTTGGATTCACCAGTCAAGCCTCGAAAACAGCCATAGATTACTCGTGTTATGACATACTTGGTAAATTCGAAAATAAACCCGTGTACCAACTTCTCGGGTGCGATAGGCCGCGGATAGTTGAGACATCCATCGGTATCGGCATCGCTCCCATCGCAGAAATCGTGGAAAATGTGAAGGAATTGATGAGCGTCTTCAAAGAGGGAGGGCCTTGGAGCGTCAAACTAAAGCTATCTGGTGACCCTGAGGCGGATAAGAAGAGAGTATTGGCTGTTGCTGATGTTTTCGGTGGAAAACTGAAGTTCGATCCGAATCAAGCTTACGTTGATCCTAAAGTTGCTGTAAGTACTTTCAATGAACTTTACAGCAGCCTAGGATCTAGAGTATTGTTGATCGAGCAACCTACTCCAAAGGGAGAACTTGACAAACTGAAATATGTCTCGGATAACTGCGAAATTCCAATTTTTGCAGATGAATCTGCAGCAACAATGGAGGATATTCAGAAGGTAGTGGAGAAGAAAGCGGCCAAAGGTGTGAACATTAAACTGCAGAAGATTGGGGGAATTTACTGGGCAAGGAAAGCAGCGGAGCTAATGAAAGAAAGCGGCATTATGCTGCAGATAGGATGTATGTATGAGACTGCAATTGGGATTTCTGCTGGCGCGAACTTCGTAGCAGGAACGTCCAACGTATCTAACAGTGATCTGGACGGAGATTTTAACGTCGATCTGCATTCGTCAACGGATATTTCAACCGAGGATACAAGGCCGTCGGTCAGGTACGGTGCAAGGATGCCATCAGGAAAGCCAGGCCTCGGAATCCGATTAAAAGACTCTGTAGGTCAAATCCTGTCCGGAGAAACATGTCTGGAGCAGGTAATTTAACTCCTAGTCTAACATGTCGGTTTTGTTCTTTCAAACTATTTCCCCTATATTGTTGAGTGCTAGTACTTAGTGGAATTTGACGTTAAGGTTGTACTCATGAAAGAGAAGATCACGACAGGTCTGCTAGGGCTCGGAAAAGTAGGCAGGAATTTGCTCCTACAGCACTCGATTAGACATCATCGATTCAAAATCAGTTGGATTGCTGACAGCAGACGCTTCTTAACCAAGAGAAATCAGGAACCATTTAGCAAGAAGGATGTACGAAAGATCCTTGGGCTCAGAGATAGAGCGAAGGCGGGCCATCGCCCTGAATATGAAAGGCATGTCTCAGGATGTCGTGTCTACGATTTTGATGATCTCACGAATGAAATCAGCATCCTCCGTGAACTGACATCTGACAATTTACGTCATAGCGTGATTCTCGACACGACATCATCGAACGCGCACACGGACGCCGAAATTGCGCAGAACATCATGGGCTGTCTAGCCTTCTGCACCGGAAATAAGGCTCCGTGGGCTGATTATGGAATATCTTTGCAACTCTACCGAGAAGCGAAACGATCTACCACCTTTCTTGGCCTGAACTGTACCGTCGGGGTCTGGGTAGATCAGATGGAAATTCTTCCGATAGTCGCGCAGGCATTGAAGAGTGGCGGTGTTCAGTTCCTTAAGCGAGATAATTCCAGTTTCAACCTTTTCTTTGCTGAAGTTGCATCAGGGATAGCGGCTGATAGAGCGATAGTGGAAATTGGAGCGAAAGGGCACTTAGAGAAGACGGGGCCAGATGCTTTGTCAGCGGAAGTGAAAGACCAGGTACTCAAGGCAAGTATCGCCGCGAATATATGCGGAATTTTGC
>CAYWMG010000427.1:0-7601 GCA_964459245.1 uncultured Candidatus Bathyarchaeia archaeon | reverse complement strand
GGCGAGAGAGAAGATTCTTGAAGTAACGTTCAGACATGAGCAGTTTGCGAACTACTAACCAGCACTACGCGTGTGGTACTATGGGTGCGTGAAACAGACATCAAAATGCTGATGCCCTTAACCGCATAGCTACTAATTCGTAGAATCATCGCCGATAATTTCTAGAGGATTATCATGTAGGTGTGAACATCTTTCCAACGGTTAAATACCGTCCGAGGTTAGTATCGTGTTGGAGATGATATTAATGCAGAAGAATGCGACGCATCCGAAGAAGCATGGCCTCCTCTTGCTTCCGATCCTAATCTTAATGCTTACAAGCCTAAACCTATCGGTAGCACACGCGACTGGAATGGCGACATATTGGACAGGAGCAGCAGGAGATGGAAAGTGGGAAACTGCGGCTAACTGGGCATTCGGCCAAGTGCCTGGAGTAAATGACCTCGTCAGTATCTCAAATCCTGTTACAGTTTCGTTAAGTAGCCCTACTCAGATCTCAGCGCTCCTCTTACAAACACGTGCTGTCCTGAACTGCAACGTTGGATGCAGCCTCTCCAGTGGGATCACCAACTACGGCACTGTCAACAATTACGGATTCATCAATGACGTACAGGGTGGTTCAATCGAAAACGTTGGCGGCACCATCAACAACTATGGCACCATCGTCAATGACCACACCAGCACAAACTCTGGCACCATCATAAACAACTATGGTGGTATGATAAACATTAGCGCTGGAATGACAAACTCTGGCGTAATCACTAACAAGTGCGGCGGAAATATACTTGGCTCTGGAAATGTGTCCGGCACATCCATCAATAGGCTAAAATGCTGACACATAAATCGGCCTACTACACACTCCGTACAAAATAGAGTACACGGCAGCCTCGAAGGAGGAAGCCGTGTCATCCAACCTTTTTATAGCGAATAAATTACTGTTTCGACGTTTCTTTAGAACCATACATCTGATCTTAGATACCGAACGAGATGTTCTACAACTATTTCATAGGCGCACGCTACATTAGATTTACTTGGACGCTCTTTTGCCTAGCTCCACGTCTAGGACGAAAACTGCACTGTTTTCACTTCCGATCAGTTTAAGTTTCTGAAGAATATCGTTCGCGCTTCCCTCTTCTTCCACTTGCTCTTTCACGAACCATTGGAGGAATACGCTAGTGGCATGGTCTTTCTCTGATTCGGCAAGGTCAACTATTTTATGAATGGACTCAGTAACCATTCTTTCGTGATTATAGGCACCCTCAAAAACGTCTATCGGCGACTTCCACTTCGCGGTGGGCGCATCGATTGCCTCTAAGACCACTTCTCCTTGCCTTTCAATTATGTACTCGAAGAATTTCATGGCATGCTCTTGTTCCTCTTTGGCTTGGACCCGCATCCAATGCGCGAATCCACGCAGGTTGATCGATTCGAAATATGCCGCCATTGAAAGGTAAAGGTAGTAGGAATAGAATTCCTTTCTAATTTGGTCGTTAATTGCCTTCTGTACGCTTGCCTTAATCAATCTCTACCACACGCAAAGCATCATAGAACCAGACATAAAGCTTCTTGCAATCTTGTGGGGTTAAGGTCAAACTTCATGACCAAAGGTGAGTTCTTCTAGGTTTTAGGTGTCTACAGCTATTGTTTCAGAACGTTCCGGAACGGAGTAACATCTTGCTGTTTCGGAACGAGACACATTTCGAAACAGCCATGCGGAGTTGTTGATATGCAATTCTGCAATCACTGATTGCAGGTTCCTCACTCGGTTCAGTGGGCTGCTCGGACGCTGCCGATACGGCGTCCACACGACGACCAGTTACATTAGAAGGGCCATTTTCTGCCTTAGAAACATCAGTTACTAGCGAACTGGCGGTTGTACAGGCGAGGTTTCGGTGGGTTTACGTTCTTCCTGCAACCAAGCTAGAGCCTTTAGAACTCATCGGAATAGTCAACATCAAACGATCGGAGAACAAAACGGATAACTTTTCGCAGCCCGAGTAATCAAATCCTTATTAGTGTACCGCGTTGAGATCGAATTGACACTTGCATGATTCGTCGAATCCTTGTTGTCGGCCTTCTGGTTATGGCACTATGTTTCGCATTCCCCTCTATCCCAAATGCGAACAGTCAATCGTACGCTGCAACCACAACAATAACTCTCAAGCAATCCACTTCGGGTCAGTGTACGGTGCGTTCGCTAGCTTTCTCAGCTGTAAAGGATGATGAGCTTGCGGGAATGTATGGTGCTGATACACAGGTTAGTATCTATATTCTCACACGAGATGATCTTGACTCGATCCAAAATTGTCGTGTTCCAACGACCGCAAAACCACTTTTGGCTATGGAGAACGCAATCGGCCAAGGGAATGTGTATCGTTCGCTTCCTTTTCCAGCCAACGCAACCTACTATCTCGTTCTCATATACGTAATTGACCCTAATATTCAGACATCTGGAACTGCAACTGTTGAATTTAGTTTTCCAGCATCCATAATATTTACCGACACAATAAGCTCTTCCAACACGACCGCAACGACAATTAGCTCTTCCAACATGACTACAACGACCATCATTCTTCCCACGTCGGTGACATTCAGCTCGTCTTCTGTGACTTCACAAGCTGGGTTGCTAGGTGCAATCGGCAACTTCGGTGCTGCGGGGGCAATTGCCCTGGTTGTCGCCATCGCGATGGTGGGGTCAGTTCTGCTTCTTACGCGGAGAAAGATGGCATCAATGAAGAGTGTGGTTACAGCTACTGTGGAGAAGCTTCCCAAAAGTGTTGAGCCAGTAGAGCAAGCTCCACAACCCACTTTTATTGATAGGCTTTCAACTGGGTATGGCGATTTGGACAAGCTCTTGGCGGGAGGCTTACCAAAACGTTATGCAGTTCTTTTGATCTCTCCTCCATGCGACGAGAGAGACCTACTGCTGCGCAAGATTATCGGCTCGGCTCTGTCTTCTGCGATGCTGACCTTTTACTTGTCGAACGACCCCAGCAGTGCTCAAGATATGATTAGGACGCATTCGAAAGATTTCTTTGCCCTCAGTCCACAGGCCGATAAGGTATTGCCACCGCCCGCAAACTTGTACAAGATTCCGGACATTAACAGCCTAAGCAGCATCAATATATCATTTACAAAAATGATTGGAGAGCACGTAAGCCAAGGGACGGGCAACAGGCTACTAATATTCGATCTTCTCACTGACATACTTACTCTTAAGGGAGTGAAAGCCAAAAATTGGTTTTCAGACTTTGTTGCTAGGTGCAAGGCCGAAGGTTTTACAGTCCTGGCTATTCTCAATCCCCTCGTAGCTTCCAGTGAGGAGATTCAGATACTTGGAGATTTGTTCGATGGTGTCATCGAAATCTACGAGAAAGAGTTCAAAGAGAGGCCGAGACGATTTCTAGCGATCAAGAAGATGGACGAACAAAGATATTCCCAGTCAGAGTTGATGCTGGACAGAGACAAACTCTCCTAGCTTCCGATTTCTACGATTAACAGTTAGGTCTATCTAGCATTTAGTCAGGATTGATCTGAAGGTTTTGACATGAATTTAGAAAGGCTCATCTTCTGATGCTCACAAATTAGATAAAACTGCCATAATGTGATACTAAAAATATAGCTGAAAACGGTAAAGCCAGTGTACAAGCTTAAGTGTACATATTTGTAAATCGTTTTTTGGTGTACGAATATGAGACTTCCCCGCTTAGTTCCATTGTTCATACTGCTAGTTACTGCGGTTAGCTTGATCTCTCCAGCATATGCTGCCAACAGCTATAATCCACGTTCCAACGCCGCTACTGTTTTTCGGCAGAATGATGGTCTACTATCAACAGTCACTGGTACTGCCACAATAATGTTCACGGCAAATGGGAAGACGGCATTCAACAAAACTAACCCAACGCCTCTTGTTTTGACATTCACATTCACACCCTCACAGGGAGGGAAGGTGTTTGTTCCTGCCCCGACAATTGTGAGGACCGACGTGCCTGCAAACGGCGCCAGTGTAGTCATCCAATTTACGCAGAGTAATGTGCAGACGACGTGCAGCAACAATGTTGCAAATACAGAACCGAATATTCCTGTTACGATAGCTTGTAAAGCGAATAACGGCGTGGTTGTAGCTGTACAAGTAACTACAAACTATCAACTGAATGGATGACGAGAGATATCGATATCTCTCTACGGAAATAACTGCAGCAACTTAGAAGTCAGCACGAACTCGCCTTAGAACACTCATTAAACCACATCTTGGCGTGAGAAATAATAACGAAAACGATATTTTTTATGGTTAAATAACTGCTAGTGGGCATATTACCTCGAGTCAGTTTGGAGACGCGTCAGGAACTCTATGTTAGGAAGATCAGGGACGGCACGGTTATTGATCATATAACTTCCGGCTATTCACTCGATGTTTTGAAGATACTAAGCATAGACGGCAAAGACGGGGAGGTTGTATCTGCCGCCATGAACGTGGAGAGCAAGACCCATGGCCATAAAGACATAGTAAAAATACAGAACAGAGAACTCAATCCTAAGGAAGTGGACAAAATAGCGTTAATAGCACCAAATGCGACGATCAACATTATCCGCAATTATAGCGTTGCATCGAAGAAGGTTGTCCAATTACTCCCCGTGATAAAGGGGATAATAAGATGCGACAACCCATCATGCGTTTCTAATTCAAGAGAACCAATCGATCCCCAGTTTAGAGTTGACCGTAAAGAACCTGTGCGGTTGCATTGCTACTTTTGTGGACACGTAATGGAGCGCGAGGACATACTCAAGCAATTTTAGCCTGATCAAACAGAAAACAACTAGGAGACACAGCTTTGGGTAAAATAGCGTTAATCGCGGATCGCACGACCACCACCTACTTCAAAGTAAGTGGGATCACGAATAGTTACACCGTTAATGATCGCGACGAGGCGGAGACCATATTCAAACGCGTACACTCCGATGAAACCATTTCCCTAATCATGGTAACAGAACCAGTCCACGCATGGATACAACCCATTCTAGAACGAACACGGAAAGAATTCCCGCTCGTCGTATCAATTCCTACTCGCGAAGGACCGAAACCACAAGTTGACGCATTAGCGCAGTTGATAAAACGTACCGTTGGCATCGAACTGAAGATGAAATAGGATCATTACAATTTCGGATTCCAAAGCCGTGATCCTGCTATGCCCACGAAGGACATAGTTGAGGAAGCAAAACGAATTCTAGAATTAGCTGAAAAACAAGAAATAACATTACGCCTCTTCGGCGGCGTAGCAGTAAAATTCCAATGTCCGAGCTCTGCTTACGGAAAACTACAACGCGATTATGCAGACATTGACTTTATTGGCCTGAAGAAAGAATCTAGCGAGATCAGGTCCCTCGTCGAAGAATTAGGATACACTTCCCGTGAAGTGTTCAACGCCTTGCACGGCGACAAGCGACTAATCTTTAACGATCTGGAAAATGAGCGAAGACTTGACATCTTTCTCGACAATTTTGAAATGTGCCACCGTCTTGAGTTGAAAGAACGCCTTATCCTAAATAAAACAACAATTCCTTTAGCAGACCTGTTGGCAACCAAACTTCAGGTAGTTGAAATAACAGAACTGGAATACAAGGACATTATCGCTCTGGTCCGCGATCATGAAATAGCTGACGAGGATCAACCGGAAACAATCAACGGTTCTTACCTAGCCAACTTAACCGCAGATGATTGGGGAATACACAAGACATTCTCAATCAACATAGCAAACGTACTAACAACCCTTCCACGTTATGAGTTAGATCAGATAGGTGAAGAGATTGTCCACAAAGGACTTAACGATCTACAAACCCGCTTCGAGAAGGCTCCTAAAACAATGCGATGGAAGCTTAGAGCACTCATTGGGGAGAAAGTGAAATGGTACGAATTACCTGAGCCAGATAGAGAGATTGTGGACTCACCGATTAATAAGCTGAACACCGAACAGGTCTAAAGATTGGTAGCCCGGGGGAGATATTCGGGTTAAGCCATTCGAACTCCCGTCGGCGGGTTACTTCGGCAAGCTCCAAAGCCCGCTATGCTTTTGCGGGTTAAGCTGTCCACTACACCACCGGGCTACAGATTTCTCCAAAACAAGCAGAGCTATCTAACCTTTTGTCTCTAAAAGGAAAACGACTATGCCATTCTAAACGGAGACAAGAGAAGCATGAGCAACCTAAAACCCATTGGATCGGAAGCCGCCCTCTTGCTGCGTCGAGGAGCAGAGAGAGTACTCATTGTAGGCGACCTACACATTGGCTGGGAAGTCACGCTCGCACGTCAAGGAATACACGTCCCTTCCCAGACATCCAAGATGCTTCTAAGATTAAAGACACTCATCGAGAAAAATCACCCAACACGACTCATTATGCTGGGAGACGTCAAACACAGTGTGACCGGTGCTGAACTTGAGGAATGGCGAGACGTCCCAGAATTTTTCGAAAAATTATTGAAACTCGTTCCAATCATACAAGTAACAGTTGGAAATCACGACGGCAATCTAGAACCATTAACTCCTTCCAAGATTGAATTACTTCCATCAAGCGGAATTGTCATCTGGAAAAAGTATGGCCTGCTGCATGGACACGCTTGGCCTACGCCTGAAATTTTAGGATGCAACACCCTGATCCTTGGTCATCTACATCCAGCCGTTACTCTTCGCGATGCAATGGGTTATAGAGTAAGCAAACCGGCGTGGGTCACGACGTCATGTGATCCAACAAAGTTGCTTCCAGGAACATTGAAAGCCGCAGGCATTTCAGTCAAGGGCGATGCAAGCGAAATCTTACGAGAACGATTTCACGTAAGACCAAATGTGGAGAGATGCATCTTCGTTCCAACGTTTAACGATTTTCTGGGTGGGCGACCCGTTAATTCCAAGAGAATTGAGGAAAAAAACGCCGGCGACGGATTTGGACCGTTTTTAAGATCTGGTGCTGTAAACTTGGATGAGGCCGAAGTTCATCTGCTTGACGGCACCTATTTAGGCCGTGTGCGACAATTAAGAGCGTTCGGATGATGCTACCTATGTCCGGTAGGATTGTCACAATTCTGACAGTACCATCGTCTGTGGATAGCTGAATAGTAAAGATCTCTGCTACACGTCGGACATTGTGGATTTTTCGGCGCCATTGGCATATGTCCACCCATGGGCATAGGTCCACCCATAGGTACTGGTCCGCCCATAGGCATAGGCCCAGGCGGCATTGCGGGTGCAACGCTTGGCATGCCTGGAACCGCTTCACCCATAACGGCGACAGGACCATACTTTGCAACAACTTCGCCAAGCCTGCCGTAGGTTAGCATGAAGAAGAAGGCGGGTATCAACGCAATTATAGCTCCGCTCATCAACGATGAGAATAGGGCAGCGAATGATGGGATTATGAATAAAACAGCCCAGAAAAGGGATGCCCCTCTAGCCTTCTCATACTTACCCTTACTAATACCTCGAACTATTCCAAAGTAGATTGATCCAAGCAAGATTATAGCAACAAGCAGGCCAAAACCACCCAATCCCAAATACACTAGGTATGAAGACGTGAGCACAAACACTACAAACGCCAAGATTGCACCAAGATAT
>CAYWMG010000426.1:0-1920 GCA_964459245.1 uncultured Candidatus Bathyarchaeia archaeon | reverse complement strand
GTGGTGTTCGACACGTAGACGTGCAAGTTGTCGGGAAACGTCTCCAGCCGGCACTCCCCGAGCATCATCTCCGTACCCTCGCAGTCCACCATTTTCGCGAAGTCGTGGCTGTTCGAGCCGAAGTCGTAGTTCAGGGTGGTGATCACGTCTTTCAACTTCAGTTTTGTAACTCCGCCACCTGCCAGATCAATCTCGCATTTTTCAGCATTCAGCAGCCACCATCTCTCTAGTTCAAATGGTTCGATATTCAAATTCTTCACTCAGCTGGGAAGCACGAATAACTCTTGGTTGAGTTGTGATATGAGTTCGCACCCGCCCTTTGTGATCGTAGCCTTTAAGGCTATACGTCACCTGCGGTAAATTGCGAATCTGCCCAAAGATATTCGAAGTAACTTACGACCATGCGAACGATATTTGTGGCTAATCATTATTAGCTAACCTATCGATAAGCTTCAAGTCTGAATTATGCACCATCCGATAAACAAATTCCAACGAAGGCCTCGCGCTCGAGATCTTGGTATTCCGTTTGACGGAAGCCCTGGGTTCTTGAACGCGATTACAGATGTCACTGGGGTAGAAGTCGGCCATTCAACGATCATCTCAGGAGAAGGAAAGCTTAGGGTTGGAATTGGTCCTGTTCGAACTGGCGTAACAGCTATTCTGCCTAGAGGGAAAGCATCCAATGACTCAGTGTTCGCCGGCTGGTTTTCACTGAATGGTTGTGGAGAGATGACTGGAACCTCTTGGGTAGAAGAGTCAGGCTTCTTGGAAGGGCCGATTATGATTACGAACACACATAGCGTAGGAACCGTGCGGGACGCGGTTATCGCTTGGCAGGTAAAACATAATCTGAAACCTTTTCGCTTTTCTCTGCCAGTAGTTGCTGAAACATGTGACGATAAACTGAACGACATCGATGGGTTTCATGTCAAAAATAATCATGTCTTCGACGCTTTGGATAATGCTTCGTCAGGGCCGGTGGTGGAAGGCAACGTTGGAGGTGGAACGGGATCGGTTTGTTATGAGTTCAAAGGAGGCATAGGATCGGCATCGAGAAGGTTGGGTAGCGAGTTTGGAGATTACACAGTTGGCGTCCTAGCGCAGTGCAATTATGGGCGGAGGAATCATCTTAGAATTGCAGGGATTCCTGTTGGTTCTGAAATTGTGGAAGACACGGTTGGTTTTGAAGGGAGAGGTTCGGTTATTGTTGTTGTAGCAACAGATGCTCCCCTCTTGCCGCACCAACTTAAACGCTTAGCACGACGCGTATCGATGGGCCTTGCAAGAAATGGGAGTGTATCCGCCAATACCTCTGGAGACCTGTTCATCGCATTTTCAACAGCGAATCCAGGTGTATCGAAATCGTCGCGAATTGCTGAATTAAAGATGCTTAACAACGACCAAATGGACCCTCTCTTTGACGGAACTGTGCAGGCAACTGAAGAATCAGTTATCAACGCGCTGATTGCTGCTGAGACGATGGTAGGAATCAATGATCATAAGGTCACGGCAATTCCGCATGATCGGATCAGGCAGATCCTGAAGAAATACAATAAGATAACATAACCCGACAAACGTACCGTACTATTACTTCAACGGAGGCCTCACGTTGCGCGCTTACGTTCTTGGAATTACCCCACACTTATGCGAGTCACGTACTCTTCAATCATGACATGGATGTCTTCGTATCCTTCGTTAGCTGTAAGCCTTCCTTCTTTAGAAATTTCTCGTAGGCCGTGAGCAGTTTTCTTGCGGTTGAATAGGTGATTGCGTTCGCTTTCGCGAGTGCTATGATGTGGGCTTCGTTTACAAGTACTGACGATTTTGTAATGCGACGGTCGGTTTCGATGGATGGTATGAAATCAATGGTTTTCTAGTTGGTGATGGACAGTCTGTCGCTTTTCAGGATTGTTGACAATT
>CAYWMG010000425.1:0-3062 GCA_964459245.1 uncultured Candidatus Bathyarchaeia archaeon | reverse complement strand
ATATTGGCAGCAGTCTACGGCCCCAGAGAAGCTCATCCTAAACACATTGCATTGTCAGATCGCGCCGTCGTTAGATGCCGATATCACATGGCACCATTTTCAACCGAAGAGCGAAAATCCCCTGCCCCATCGAGACGCGAGCATGAATTATCAAAGGTAATTAGAGAATCGCTCGAGCCAGCAATCATGTCAGAATACTTCCCAAGATCTACGATTGACATATTCATAGAAGTTCTGCAGGCAGACGCTGGCACAAGATGTGCGGGAATTACTGCCGCCGCTCTCGCCGTCGCAGACGCTGGCATCCCCATGCGTGAGCTTGTCTCAGCCTGCGCTGCGGGGAAGATAGAGGGGAAGGTCGTGCTGGACCTTTCAGACGTCGAGGACAAAAAAGGAGACGCAGACTTACCAGTTGCACTGATGCCAAAATCAAACGTTGTCACCCTACTCCAGATGGACGGCTCCCTCACGGAGGAAGAATTTGTCCAAGCAATGGAGATTAGCACGAATGCTTGCCGGAAAATTTATGAAATGCAACGAGAAGCACTCAGGCAAAAATATCACATAATCAAGGAACAGGAAAAAGAAGAGCCCTCAGAGGTCACCGCCTAATGTCCACAACCCGACAAGCCTCACCAGTTGCAAAACTAGAACAAAAGACCATAACCGACCTAATCTCAAAGGGTAAGAGAGTGGATGATCGTGGGGCACTAGATTACAGACCCACCACGATAACCCTGGGAATCATTGAGAAAGCTAACGGCTCTGCACAAGTTTATCTTGGAAAGACCAAGGTTGTGGCAGGCGTAAAGATAGAGACCGGTACCCCATTCGAGGATACACCCAACGAAGGCATTCTCACAGTGAACTCTGAATTCGTTCCAATCGCCTCGCCAAACTTCGAATCAGGACCACCAGACGAGAACTCAATCGAATTGGCGCGAGTAGTTGATAGAGGAATCAGAGAATCAAAAGCAATAGACCTAAAGAAACTATGCATCGAAACGGGAAAGAAAGTATTCATGGTATTCGTAGACATCTACGTTCTAGATCATGATGGAAACCTAATAGACGCAGCAGCCACAGCCGCTCTAGGAGCTCTAGTAAGCGCTAAGATGCATGAGTTCGATGTGAAAGATGGGGAACCTCGCTTCAAGGAGAAAATGATGTCGCTTCCAATGAAGAATTATCCAGTCTCAATAACCTCTGCAAAAATTGGTGGAGCCATCGTGCTCGACCCATGTTTGGAAGAGGAGCAAGTAATGAGCTGTAGGCTTACAGTAACAACTGACAAGGACAATAATATTTGTGCAATGCAAAAAGGCGGGCTCGGAGTCCTAACGCCAGACGAAATAAAACAAATTGTATCCACCTCAATAGCTAAAGCGAAAGATTTACGCGCAAAAATTCTTCCCAATGTGACATAGCGATGGGTAGAACATACAAAGTAGGCCCAGCGGGAAATTTTGGCCCAAGATACGGGGCTGTCGTAAGAAAACGATACTCCACACTGATAACTGAGCTTAGAACCCCACATGAATGTCCACAATGCCGCATACTCGCAGTGAAACGCCTATCAGTAGGCGTATGGCTGTGCAGGAGTTGCGGATTCAAATTTTCTGGAGGAGCCTATACCCCGAGAACCAAACTCGGAGAAATCGCCGAACGCGCTTCACGAGCAGGAGTAGCTTCAAGCCTAGTGGCTGAGGTAAAAGCAGAAAAAGCTCGCAAAGCAGAAATTGAGGCCAAAACTAAACCCCCAGCAAAACGAAGACGCCGCAAAGCAACGAAGCCAAAGTCGACAGAACCAGCCATAGCCACCGAACAGAAACACGTTGCCGGCGAAGCTTCCGAGGACAAGCCAGCGTGATTGGTCTCACGACAGGAAGAGAAACAAGCCAACGACTAAACAGCCTACTCAAAGAACTTGCTAGCACGATCCCAAATAGTCAGATCTCACGCCGCGGCAAATCTAACCTCGAAGAACTAGGCCGAAGACTGCTTGACGACAAGGTCAGTCACGCAATAGCCATATACCGATACCACGGCGGCCCGGGCAGAATAGACCTATTCAACGTCAAACCCGCCGGCATGATCCATGTTCCCCCATCAATACTATTGAGGTCCGTCACTCTCAGGAAAGAATACGGAATAACCGGACGAGGGCACCTCTGCAACGCCATCACATACGCAAACATATCTACAACAACAAGACGACTCGGACATGCCCTTTCAGAAATACTTGAACTCCCAGAAATGCAACCAAACGAAAACATCCCCTGCTCACTTCACATACGCAATACGCACGATGGATTTACTGAATTAGTCGTCACATCACCTGCAACTAAACGCGAGATAGGGCCAAAACTTGTAATATCCCAACTCCTCTGGAGAGAGGAATAGTAGATGGCGTCCAAAGCAATCATTGCTCTACATCTCTCTTCCCATCGAATGGCGGATTCGATAGCTAAATCCATCAAACCAGAACTAGGCCAAACCGGGAACAAGGCACGCGTTAAATTAAGGGTCACTGGAAAATGTTTGGAATTAAACTTCCATGCTAGAGACACAACCGCTCTCAGGGCTATCGTGAATTCATACCTACGAATGATAAGCGCATGTATGCGTGCAATCACAACTATAGACGAATTAAAAACGTATACCCCAGACTGAGACCGAAACATTGCTCAACGATATCGATGCGGAAATGCAGCGTCGGCACATCGGCGGACTGGTAGTTCTTGGCGATACTACCCTGAGCAACCCTGACTTGACATACGTTGTTGGAGGAAGTCTCGCACGTGGAGGCATATACTTCAAACGAGTAGGCCACTCACCACTCCTCTTGACAAGCAGCTTGGATATACAAAACGCGCGAAAGCTTGGAAGAGTCAAGAAAATTCAAACCTATACCAATCATGCTTTCGAGAAGTTAACCATACAATATGGCCGGACAGAAGCCTACCCAAGACTAATCAATCATGTTATCCGAGAATTGGGAATTGAAGGCAAGATCGTACTGGCCGGCCGAAATGACCTCGCGTCAGGAATTCACCTCTTTA
>CAYWMG010000424.1:0-2074 GCA_964459245.1 uncultured Candidatus Bathyarchaeia archaeon | reverse complement strand
CTCGCAAATAATTCAAATGTGATCTGACCCCAGATTAAATGCCGCCCTGGATACTTTTGACTCATATCCATCTATGTTCTGGTGGATCGTACGCAGAATCAATAGTTGAAATTTCTGGATGGACAGTGGCAATATTGTGTTCAATTAGTGGTTTTGAGTGGGAGAGTTATGGTGAAGGTTGTGCCTTCTCCCAGAGTGCTCGCTACTGTGATCTGGCCTCCATGTGCTTCTACCATGCGTTTGCATATGGGTAGCCCAAGTCCTACTCCCTTTGCCTTGGTGGTGAAGAGTGGCGTCCAAAGCCTTCCCAGGACTTCCTTCGTCATCCCTATTCCCGTGTCAACGAAGCCGATTGTTACCTTCTCATCCAGTTTCTGGCTGGAAATTGTGAGTTTTCCACCATTCGGCATTGCGTCGATCGCGTTTCTAATGAGGTTGAGAAAGACTCGCTTAATCCTGGCGGGGTCAATATTGATCACGAGTTCGTTGGGGGTTAAGTCCGCTACGTTGATGTTATCTGGAATCTTCAGAAGCGCAAACGTATCCTTCAGAAGGCTTTTCACGTTCGTGTTAGTTAGTTCTAGTTGAAGCTCTCTTGAATAATCCAAGAGGTCGTATACTATTTTGTCTGCATATTCAACACTGTTCTCGATCAGGTGAATCATTTTTTTCGCTTTTTCATCACGTCTAATCACCAAGTCTCTTTTGAGGACCCCCACGGCTCCTACTATTGCCTGAAGGGGGTTGCGTAGGTCATGCCCGACCATTCCTGCCAGTTGCTCAGTGGCTTCCAGTTCGGCTTTGAGAAGTCGTTGTTTCATTTCTTCCGCGGCGAGACGTGCTTCCATCTTCTTGCGTTCCGTGATGTCTCGGAAGATGCCGAGCACACCGGACACGTTGCCTCCGCTGTCTCGAAGAGGGGTCCTGATGGTGTCGACAATAAATTCATGACCACAGGCAACGTATTTCTCTTCGATCTCCTCGGCCTTGCCAGAACTCATGACTCTCTTGTCGACGGCTCGATAACTATCAGCTAACTCTCTCGGATAGAAGTCATAATCAGTCTTCCCACAGATTTGATCTGGGCTTATGTTCAGGTCTCGGGCAATGTGATCGTTGCATGAAACATACGATGATTTCCTATCTTTGGTGAATATTCTCTCCGGAATGTTCTCAAATAGGGTTCTGTATCTCGCTTCGCTCTCGATTAATTGGCGTGTCCGGTATTCGACCGCATCCTCCAGGTGCTCAGCTCTCTTCCAAACGCTCAACCCATATTTCCTGCGTCCACCATCCATCAGTTCGCGTCTGGTGTCATCAATCCTATACCCAATGACTTCTAATGGATTGCCTGATCCATCACGAATCAACTTCATCTCGTCCTTTATTCGCCTATAAGTACCATCTTTATGTTGGAGACGATACTCCGTGAAGTGATGTCCTTTGTTGATCAGAGAACTGAGGCTATCAAGGACACGTTGTCTATCCTCTGGATGCAGATGATTAACCCAAAATTTCGAATCCTTTGTGAATTCTTCGGGCGCATATCCAAGTTGCGAGGTAACATTCTGACCGACGAAAGTGGCTGCGTAGTCGCCGTAGGGCTTACAGGTGTAAATCACAATAGGGGAGGAGGCGAACAGAAACTCCAGCCCATCACGAACCGCACGCAGCTCAACCTCAATTCGTAATGTTTTCTGGATCTGTTCTGCTTCTACTAGTTGTGCTGGAGCCATTGAGAAGCCAATCTTATTCGAAGGGTGGATTGACTGAGATTGAGTTAAGCGGTCAGTGTTTGGATTTCCTTGATGCGAGAATTGACGAATTCCGCGACCTTCTGTTCACTGTACTTGATGTCTTCTTCCCGTACTTTGAGTTGTTTTGCCACTTCAGAGAGTAGGTCATCGATATTGACAGGTTTGACCAAGTAAGCGTCGGCTTGCTTGTTCAGGGCTTCGATGGCATTGTTTGCGGTGGGGAATCCTGTTACGATTAGTTTTTTCATTTTGGGGTTTGATTTGCTGAACGCCTCAAGCAGTTTTGTTCCCTCCACGTCTGGAAGGCGAATATCGAT
>CAYWMG010000423.1:0-2566 GCA_964459245.1 uncultured Candidatus Bathyarchaeia archaeon | reverse complement strand
CGCGCTTCAGGCAGCTGAAAGCTCAGAAGTTATCCTAACCGGATTGACGTTAGTCG
This sequence comes from uncultured Candidatus Bathyarchaeia archaeon, assembly GCA_964459245.1. Lineage (GTDB taxonomy): Archaea > Thermoproteota > Bathyarchaeia > 40CM-2-53-6 > 40CM-2-53-6 > FEN-987. The sequence goes on along the minus strand of CAYWMG010000423.1, from coordinate 2,510 downwards.
CTACTTCGCTTTAGTCTAGTAGAGGTGTTTGGATTATTCTTCTTATGAGCCTCTTTGTTTCTTCGGGGCCTGAGACTGGTATGCAGCTGATGCGTGTGCTCTTCATGATGTAATCGTTACCTCCCTTGAAGAGTGCGTCTCCAACGAATAGCATATCCTTTCGTTCCAGGTGGAGGCGTGTTCTTAACTTCGGGACGCATAATGTTTTGTTCACGCCTCTCCTCGTGACATCGATTGAGGTTGTTCCGCCAATAGATATCTCGAAGTTGGGCAATTGCTTTCTTAATAGTCTTCTAATCTTCAGGCGTTTCCGCTGGTGGGGGTCCCATTCCCGTTTGAGACGTAGCGGGGCTTTCTGACCCAAGGCGGAGAAGGTGAGTTGGCTTCCTCTATTCTCAAAGACTGGCCCGTATGTCTTTGCTGGTTTGGCGTATTGGATTTCCGCGAAAACCCTCTCGAATGACCGGAGTATCTTCTTAACGTCACGTGCGTGCAGGGGATTCTTGTAAACCTCTGAGAAACGGTTACGTTTCTTGTCATAATAGTAACCGCTGGCAGAGCAGGTTGGAAATAGGAATAGGTGCCATAAGCTAGCGGTCTTTGGCAATCTGGTTAGGAATTGGTTCTCAAACTGTTGAAAAGAACAGCCCGAGGTCACAGCTACGCACCTAAACTGGAGGAGTTTGGAGATCAGTAAAGCCATCTCCCGATCGAGGTTTGATTTGCTCTTTGTTAACGTACCGTCAAGATCGAAGATGATAATTTTCTTGCGTGACATGGAATTCCGGCTCTTCATGAGTCAACGTTCCCGCCCGAGTTGTCTTCCATTCTACCGACACACGTTATACTGTGTTTGCGGACTCTCTTATTGGTCGTACGCCTGCTCGCCATCGATGACTTTGAGTTGATCTTGGCTGTAGCTTTCCAGGTTGATGCTGAGGGAAATTCTTTAGATTCAAGAGGTTAGATGCCTCGGGTCATGGTCCAGTTAGGCGCAGACGTTATCACGAAAAGTCTCGAAGAGAACGGCGTCAGATACGTGTTTAGTCATCCCGGCGGACCGGTCCTCCCAATTTACGATAGTCTAAGGAAGAGTAGCACCGTTCAGAACGTTCTAGTCAGGCATGAGGGGGCGGGGTCGATGATTGCTGAAGCCTACGCCAAGACCTCTGGCCACATCGGTGTCTGCATGTCCACCATGGGACCAGGAGCTGAGAACATGACGATCGGGGTTGCAACGGCTATGTCAGACTCGGTACCACTCTTGGCCTTGACTGCACAGCTCAGCACTTCGGTATTAGGAAGAGGGTACCAACAGGAAACCGATCATGTCGGCATATTCCGATCAATTACGAAATGGTCTACCCAAGTCAAGCGGACAGAGATGCTACCATTGACGATGAGAAACGCATTCTACGTCTCGCGTGAAGGACGCCCAGGCCCAGTTCACGTTGACCTACCTCGAGATGTTCAAGTCGGAGAGACAGAGACCGCATATGACTCTTCTCCAATTCCACTGATCCGCATTGCTCCGCCGTCAGATTCCGTTCCAAGAGTTGTTTCAATGCTGGCAGAAAGCAAGCGACCAGTTCTACTGGTTGGTGGAGGCGTGATCACGGCAAACGCAAGTGACGAACTGACAACGATCGCCCATTCACTTCGTATACCAGTAGTAACGAGTTACAACGGAAGAGGAGCAATATCTGAGGAAATGGATGAATCGCTGGGAAGAGCTGGAGAGTATACACTCCCAATTCCTAACAAAGCCTTACGCGATGCAGATCTAATAATCGCTCTCGGATACCGTTTCACGGACGTTTCAACAGAAAACTGGAAGCCCGCTAAAGGAACACGTATTGTTCAAGTAGATATTGACCCGAAAGAATTTGGCAAGAACCAAAATATTGACCTTCCAATTCACTCGGATATCAAACTCTTCCTCGAAAGCTTCCTCTCCCATATCGCGGCGCAAAAAAATACAGAGAAACTTCGCCGCGAAGAATGGACGATGAAGTGTGCTCAGGAACTATCTGAATGGAAGAAAAAATACCAGGCTATCATGCTGTCGAAAGCAAAACCGATCAAACCACAAAGAGTAATCCAAGAAATCAACAAGAGACTACCAAAAGACGCCATAGTCATAGGTGGAGCTGGAAGGTCTAAAATGTGGACAGCTACATTAATTCCGATAAGAAGAGCACGTTCATGGATACACTCCGGAGGGTACGCTGTAATGGGATACTCACTCTGCGGAGCAATCGGTGCCAAATTTGCGGCACCAGGCCGACCGGTGCTGGCCGTTGACGGTGATGGCGCATTTCAAATGCACTGCCAAGAAATAGCAACAGCAAGAGAGAACAACCTAGCCTTTGTTGTTTGCGTGCTGAACGACATGAGCTTAGGCTCCATGCGCTCAGCCCAAATCAAATCCTACGGAAGACGAATCTTCGGAACCGAATTCAAACTCGACACGAATCTCGCGAAAGTTGCCCAGTCCTTTGGCGGAGACG
>CAYWMG010000422.1:0-3703 GCA_964459245.1 uncultured Candidatus Bathyarchaeia archaeon | reverse complement strand
GACGTCTTGAAAACTTCAAACATGTCGGTTGATGTTTGGAACGCCGTCAGCTATGTTCATACTAGTTCAGCAATTCCAGCAGTTGAGAAAGTCAAAATCAATTATGATTATGGAGCGCCGAAGGTGGTTTCAAAGTCTGGGAATTACCATTTCGGGATTCTTCGAGAGACAATTCAAGACATAGTTTCCAGCAGGACAGTGACTATTAACTTTCCGCTAGTCGTTGTGGATTCTACTCTTCCTAACGTTTACGATACTGTTGTGGTTGATATGTCCACAGCTTATTACAATTTCTTGAATACTTATCGAACGAGATTGAATAGTCAAGCGACCCAGTCGTTGGGTATTGGTCTTCAATGGCCTAAACCAAACGCTTCCTGGAATGTTCACAGTTTCGCAGACGAATTACCGCACAAAGTAGGTGTTAGTGACGCAATTGCATTCTACCCTAATGGCGACAGTGTGCCAGCCTTCGGCGCGGGCTTGCTGGCTTTTGGTATTGATCTAAGCGGGAGGACGGGACATTACATGTCACTCCTTCCTCCCATTGATCAGGATGGAAACTTCGTAAACGTCTTCTTCGATTATGAGAGCCATGGAACTAGCACCGCTTCGAACGTTGCTTCACGTGGTCTCATAAGACGTGACCTCTATCGGAATGGCACGCTAATTTCGTTACCGGGCGTCGCACCAGATGCGAAGGTGATGGGAATTAAGGCTCTATGGTTGGGCGAGGTAACCTTTGGCTGGTACTACGCAGCAGGATTCGATTGGAATCCCATAGACTCAACTTTCAAGTATACAGGAAGACATCGTGCCGACATCATAAGTAATAGTTGGGGAGACTCAAACGTAATATGGGATCAAGGCTCCACTTTCGGTGCTGACTACATGAGTCAGCTTGCGGACGCATTGAGTCTTCCGAATTATTTGGACCCAGCCTATCCGGGCACCGTGATGACTATGGCGGCTGGGAACGGCGGTTTCGGATACGGAACAACCACGTCTCCAGCGGCGTCTACTTTAGCCGTTACCGTGGGTGCTTCTACAAGTTACGCGTACCGTGTTCAACCATCTCTAACCATAAAGCATGAAGTGTCAGGAGGTTATGATGAAGTCGCACCTTGGAGTGGTCGCGGACCCATCTCGATAGGCGCACCCAAGCCAGATGTGGTCGACGTGGGCGCGTTCGGTTTTGCGGATCAATCCTTGATCACAGGTTACGGGAACGGTACGAAGGCTTACAACGTATTTGGAGGAACCAGCATGGCAACGCCGGTAACTGCTGGCGCCATAGCACTCCTACTACAAGAATATCGAGACACGCACAACGGAGAGACCCCTCGTCCGGATGTGACCAAGTCAATTCTATCAAGTACCGCTACTGATCTGGATTACGATCCCTTTACGCAAGGCTCTGGCCGAGTTGATGTCTACCATGCCGTGGCGGCATCTGCTGAAGGAGGAGATCAACGGTTTCCTGGAAGGTTCTTTTTACAATCAACGGATTCGTGGAACTCAGCCCGGAAACTCATCGAGAACTCTTGGGAATTGAACATGAAGGAAGCGCCACCAGATAACCCCATTGGCGCAACTAATTGGTTCGCTGGGGTAGTAAATCCTGGAGGCTCAGCTTCCGCTTCCTTTAACTTGTTCCATACAGCAAACCCGAAAGTCTCAGCGTACGCATTTCAGTTAGTCGGTTCAAAATTATACCCTAACCGAACTTCAGGTAACGTGACTTGGGTTGCTTTATCCAAAGATGAGATTCCTGCTGGAACAGATTTGATGAAGATTACACTCGTCTATCATTTTTCAGATTTCGCTAACACATCCACGTGGGACGTCAAAGACCAGTTGGCTGCTCAATTATACGACACGTATCGTGATGGTTCTCTCGCGAGGATAACGAATGCTGCACCTGAAGGTACAACTTCCGAACTTGTCGTCAGTAAGCCGCTGGACAAGTTTTTGGGGATTCCAAAAGTGCGGGTTGTCTTTCCCGCTAACAAGAGTTCTATACCCTTCGAATTGGCAATTCGTTACTACAAGAAGGCTCCTTGGAATTGGATTACTAAACTCACCGTCAATGGGGATATTCTCACGGTGGCTCTCAACGTGCCTAACGATGCGTCCCCAGGCGTTTATGCAGGTCTACTTACTGTAACGGACGGAGATTATGCGACCGTAGTGCCTGTATCAGTTGTCGTTCCTATAACTGCGTCGGGTAGATATCATGATGATACCGTCGTCGCTCCATACGATAACTTCGCCGTCTATGGTGCTTTCGATTGGGGTTGGCGTTATGAGGCAGGTGACTGGCGCACCTTCGCTATTGTTGTTCCAGCAGGAGTTCATAGGATTGGTATCACTGTGAATTGGTCTGATTCTGAAACTGACATTCAAGCACATCTCACAAGCCCGTCAGGCTATTTGGTAGCCTCCTCAGATTATCCCACGACAAAGAATCTTGGCGAGGGTAAATTTTACTGGAGCACAAGCACGGGCGGTCCCCGTGAGTACATTTACACTACGGATTCAACTCCAGGCGTCTACCTACTAGTTCTCCACAACACTCTCTTCGGAGCGAGAACTTTCGCTTACCCAGAAAACTACACAGTAGACGTAAGCTTCCTCTGATAAGGAATGAGACGATTTGAAACAACGCCATTTGTTCGCAATCTTCCTGCTGTTGATGATTCTATCTTCCGCATGGACATTCATGTGGTTCACAACTTCGAACTCCGTTCGTGACAGTGTTATTTTGAAATCATACAACTCTCTTCCTGATGCCGTTCAAGGTATCTTGCGAAGAGAAGTAGATCTTCTCCCACTGGACGAGATTGATCTTCAAACTATAAGCGCTCTCAGGAATAGCACACAAGTTAACCTGGTTAGGATTCCAAGTTTTGATTTCACTTACATTGGCTTTAACCTTAGAAACTGGCCGTTAAGTGATAGCAATCTTCGTAAAGCGATGCTTTACGCGTTTAACCGACCTAAAACATTGTACCAAGCTCTAGGTGGATTAGGGGAGAGCCTGCCACCAGGCCTTTTTTCTTCTGCCTACGCATCCTTGGGATGGCCAACCTCTGTCGACCTCTACGGATACGACCCTGCGAAAGCCAAGATGATTCTAGATACTGAAGGATTCATCGAATCCTCCCCCTTTAGAATTGATCCTTCAACCGGAGATACTTTGAAAACGATGCTGATCATAAGTCGGCTAAGTCATCCTGCTGAAGTGACTGCTGCTGACCTATTCGCAAAAGACATGCGAGCCATAGGTCTCCCCATATTGAGTCTTCCAATGCCAGATCGAGACTTCGACCAGGCTATGAGAATCTATTCCTTTGACATATTCATAGGTACACAATCTGCTAACTCATCGCCCGGTTGGCTTTACGATTTGTTTGCGAGCAAGAACAATATTGCACCAGTTCCCCTTGGAACGAATCTGGTCGGATACAAGAACTCAGAATTTGACAGTTACGTAAGAGATCTCTTGACTGCTAGAAATCAAGATGGCGCTCAGATTGCCGCAAGAAAATGTGAGGACACGCTGGCCGAGGATTTGCCAGTAATACCGGTGTTCTCGAAAAACCTACTTTTAGCAACGAGTTCAAGGATCCCCGTCTCCACAATCGTAGGTAGCATAAGCAATACTATACGCAGCACTGTCGTTAACATTGTGAACAATCCC
>CAYWMG010000421.1:0-2054 GCA_964459245.1 uncultured Candidatus Bathyarchaeia archaeon | reverse complement strand
AATGTAGCAAGTGGTTGAGACGACTGAGACGAAGGAGCTGTTAAATCCGGGCTGATAGAGGTCTGATCATAATCTTGGGATGATTCAATCTTTAAACATTAGAAGCTACTTCTCTAAGGAATCATGTCTAGTTATGACGGTTTAGTGAAGAACGTTCTATCAAAGACCCTTAGCATTCAGTCGGGTGATGATGTTATCGTCGAGACATGGGATCATGGTCTTCCGATCGCGGATGCTTTCATCTATCATTTGCGTGAGCTGGGTGCGCGTCCGATGCTATTGTTTGAGCATGAGGAGGGTTTCTGGAAGCGTGCCGAGTCTCTTTCGAAAGATATGCTGGGAAAGGTTGGTGAACATGAATGGGCTGCAATGGAGAAGGCGAAGGGATACGTATTCATTCCCGGGCCTGCGAACTTCACAAGAGTCTGGAAGAACTTTTCAAAGTTCCGTGCTGCTGTCAGTTACAATCAGGAATGGTATGAACGGGCTAAGCGTTATCGGTTGAAGGCAGCTCGAATTTTATTGGGTTACGCTTCTCGGGAGCGCGCTCGAGGTTCAAAGGTTTCATTTGCTGCTTGGCAGCGTATGCTTCTTGCTGCTTCGGACATTGATTATGAGGCACTTAGAGATAGGATGGTGAAGGTTGCTGGTTTGCTTCGTAACGGCCAAGTGCATATTACGGCACCTAATGGGACGGATCTGAACCTACGTTTGGCAGGTCGAGATGCCTACCCGGAAGATTGTATTGTTGACAATGATGATTTGGACCATGGACGAAACGTAGCTAACATTCCTGGAGGCAACCTCCAAGTCTGTCCAGATGAGAGTTATGCGGAGGGAACCATAGTCTTTGATAGGCCAACTCCCTTCATGGGTAAATGGATAAACGGAATCCAGTTTCACTTCAAGGACGGAATATTGAAAGAGTATCGAGCCCGCTTGAACGCGAATGTTCTGAAGGCGAGTTATGAGAAGGCTACGGGCGAGAGAGATAGAGTTGCAGTTCTAGGCGTGGGTCTCAATCCGAAGGCTCACACCGGATTCTTACAGGACGGTATCTGCGCGGGAGCCATAACTGTTGGGATTGGGGGTAATGATGATCTCGGCGGCGCGAGCAAGACAGACTTCTACTTCTCAGGCGTGATAACGAAGGCGACACTCTCAGTGGATGGCAATACTATCATCAAGAACGGTAGTATTTCAGAAGACAACAACGAGAATTAGCTGAATCTACTACTCTTTCCTTGATTAATCGTCCCATTCCCTTCCTCAGTCTTCACTTTATCGATAATTGTTGACGAGCAGACAATTTGATGGAACGCTGTTTTGCAAGGTCGAACTTAGAACGACAAGTCTTATTCGTTGGCTTTAGTTTGAGGCGATTGCGGAGTGTTTGATTGTGGAGACTTATGATTTTGTGGTTGTTGGTGGCGGGATTGTTGGCTGCTCGATAGGGAGACAGATCAAACTTTCTCATCCGGGGAAGAGTGTTGCCTTGCTTGAGAAGGAGGATAAGGTTGGTGCTCATGCTAGCGGTAGGAATAGTGGGGTTATCCATTCAGGCATTAACCAGAAGCCTGGCAGTTTGAAGGCGAAGTTGGTTGTGCGTGGCTCACGGTTGTTGAAGGAGTTTTGTAGAAAGTGGGAGGTTCCAATGAAGGAGGTTGGAACGGTTGTGGTCGCAAGGAATAGTCAGGAGAGCGAGACTCTTAGAGAGCTTCAACGTAGAGCCCAGGCGAACGGCGTTCCGAATGTTCAGATACTGAACAAAGATCAGTTGAAGAAGGTTGAGCCTTATGCGGTAGGAGACGAGGCTCTCCTCTCACCCTCTGGAGCGATTTGTGACAACACCAAACTCGTCCAGGCGATTGCTGAGGATGGAGTCAGGAACGGCGTGTCGCTAATTTTGAACGCCAAGGTTGAGGGAATTGTTGAGAAGAGCGACATTCTCACGATCGAGACAACGAACTCCACTTACGAAGCAAGGTTCCTAGTCAATTGTGCTGGGCTTTACGCTGATAGAGTAGCCCAGATGATGAACGTTGGACACGATT
>CAYWMG010000420.1:0-4675 GCA_964459245.1 uncultured Candidatus Bathyarchaeia archaeon | reverse complement strand
GTACAAGGGTTTGTTGAACCAGCGGCGGGCACTCCGTACGGTGATCTTGTATCTCTAGCCATTCTGGGAGATGGCACTTTTTACTCCGTTGTGGTACCTGACTATTACGGTCTTTCTGTTCAAGGTCATTGGCAGCAGGCTAGTGGAACAATACTAGGAGCGGGAGGCGGTTCACGGGCTCAGTTCGCAACACCATCTGCGGTACAGACCACTCTAAGCGTTACGTTTGCGGGGCCTGTGCTCTTGGAACACACCTATATAGATAAAACAACAGCCGAATCAAACAACTTAGGGTACATAGGTTCTCCACAAATGGCATTCTCAGGCTGCTGTACAATTACCGTTAGCACTTTCTCGTTTGTTTAGACGGCTATTCAATCTCACTTGTTGAATCTCAATCGTAATTTTAACCGTCGGTCGTCTTCGTTCACAATTGTGTGTGCGCGCACCACTAGACCCACACATACCGAAAATACTACGGACTACGACGGTCCGAATCTGAACGTCCGCCCCGAGATATACCCACAACAACATTGAAAAACTAGAAATTTATCCGTTGAATCATTTCAAAGTCAATGTCTGTCAATCAGGACCGCTCTCGATCCTAATGATGTCAGAAACTACAAACTTTGATGAGTCTCGTAAGTGCTGCCCTAACCGCGACAACCGTTTGCCCGAAGGTCGGTATCCAAGTCAGAGTCTCTCTTGGCATTGACGAAATTAGGTTGCTAATTCCGAAATGTATGTTGAATTTTTTTGTAAGACTCGTCTAAGATACGTCAGAATCGATTACATTTTGATTGATCTTAAATATGTGCAACAGCGGGCCTAAATATCCACGATCTGAGGTACCCGTCAAGTCGTAATCCAGAGGCGTAATTCAAGTTGCAAGTAGTCCCCGAAAGTAACAATCAAAGAACCAATCCCAGTAACTTTGACCAGTTGACTGAAATCTTCGGAATAGATGAGAACATTAGATATATTGGCGTGTTTGACAAGTATGATGTCGTTCTTTTCTCCAGAACGAGAGAGGGGATTGCTTCAAAGAATGCTGATGAAGCGTTGTCAACGTATCCTCCCTTGATACTGAGAGCAGCTGAAAGGATGCGACCAATGTTCGGAGATGTTCAAGGAATCGCCATTCGTTACCGAAACCTCCTATTGGCATTATATCTCGTGAATGATACCTACGTCATCGTGAGCCTCAATCCAGTTCCAATAGCTCCTCTGCTTACCTTCAGAATCGGAGAAGAGATCAGAAGAATCTTACATGATTAAGAACGAATCTGCAGCGACTTATTAGACCAAACTTAACATGTGTCAGCTAGAAACACCCCTGACACCAAACAAGGACTTTGGCGCAAATCTTTCAGTGCAACAGACGCCATGACTAAGACGCTCCTTATGGTTGATGATGTTTGAGAAAGTCTTGCACGCCGCTATCAATGCTCAGGTATATGTGCTCCTCGCCGATGCGACCCATGAGGCCGGATAAACGCAACTTGTCACGCGCAGGCCCACGAACGTTGGACAAGAGAATCTCAATTTGTGCCTCACGAAGTTCGCTAACAAGGCTGCTTAGCATGTCAAGGCACGTTATGTCGAGTGTGTAACTCGCGCCTATATCAAAGAGAATAGCCTTTGGCGGGGGGTCACAAGCGGCTAATACAGCTAAAACATGAGAACGAGCCACGTTAGCGTTCGCGAAGAAGAGCGGAGCATCAAGCCTCAAAATTAGGAGACCAGGAATTTTTTCATTATCAGGATTTCGTTCAAGGCTGGTATAATTACCTCGCTGATTCGGCACCTTCCCCAACACCGCAAGGTAAGGTCGACTAGCCCTGTAAACAACCAAGACGACTGATAGAAATACTGCAACCAATAGTCCAGACAAGACGTCGGTGGCTACGACGCCGATCAAAGCGACTACTGACAACCAAAAATCTGTACGCACTTCTCGATAGAAGCGCCTGAACGCCGCAAAATTCACCATCCCCAACACTGAATAAATTATGATCGCACCCAAGACAGCGTTCGGAAGGTTCTTGAAAAACGGAGCCAGTACGGCTATGGTAACGAAGATCAGGACAGCGGATATTATCGATGATAATTGTGTCTGGACTCCTGCTTCATCGCCCGTAGCCGTTGACGAAAGGCTGGCATCGACCGTAAATCCGTTGAAGAATCCTGCACTCAAATTCGCCGCCCCGAGAGCGATCAACTCCTGATCTGGGTCAATCTCGTAATGATGCTTGGCTGCAAATGCGCGGGCTGTACCCACCGATTCACCGACTGCCAAGAAGACGATCCCTCCGGCGCCAGCTATTAGAAGCGCCAAATCCGACGGTGCAACAGCGGGAAGACTTGGCGTCGGCAGCTGCATCGGTATCGAACCAACAACACTCACGCCGTATTGGTCAAGGTTGAAGATTGACGTAACCAGAATACCCACAATTAGGGCAACCAAACCGGACGGAATACGTCGAAAGTGTCGTTTCATTAGGAAGATCAACAGGAGCGAACCGGAACCAATTCCCAACGTCCAAAGATTTGTCCTCCCAATACCAATGATGAGCTGCGTCACCTGACTGAAGATGTCGCCACGAGCACTTGGGAGCCCAAACAGTTTCGGAGTTTGACTCACAATGATAATCAATGAGACGCCGAACAAGAAACCCGTGATCACCGGTTTAGATAGAAAATCCGAGATGAATCCCAGTTTCACTATTCCGCTTAGAAGAATCATGCTACCTACAACTATTGCCAGCATAGCGCTCAATGCAACGTACCTCTCCGCTCCACCGCCAGAAGCCAGGTCCGTAACTATGGCTGCTGACATGATTGCCATCGTCGAACTCGCGGTCACCTTGAGATGGCGACTCGTAGCGAAGAACGCATACGCAAGCATGCTAGCGAAAGCAGCATAAAGCCCAGCTTCAGGCGGCAATCCCGCCAACTCACCGTAAGCCATCGCGGCCGGTACCACAACACCCCACACTGTAACCCCAGAGATTAGATCTGCGCGAAATAGCCGTCTTTCGTATGTCGGGATCCAATAAGCGATCGGTAGATACTTCTTGAGACTAACCGATTTCAGCATCATACGTGCGACCGTTCAATGCTCTAGTGGTTGAAGACTCATTTGAACTCATATGATCGCTCATGGAATGATTTCAACAAAATCAAAAATATGGCGGGAACTCAATGAACAATTGAGCTGTGGAATAGAAGGGCACTTCATTGGGTAAGTCAGTTTCCGGGACGAAAATCTCAAAAAGAGGAGCACGAGGAATTCAGTCCCTAATCTTCGTCGCAAGCTTCATCCTTAGCGCACTCCTAGCGTTGGGCAACCTGTCTGTGGGTAGGGTTTTAGGTATGCGAGCTAAGCTAATTGCGAGCAATCAACCACTCTTACCATACTACCTGAGCCTCCAAGGATTGCAGACGCTAGTACCATTAGATCTATTTCTAATACTGTATACCGCTTCAGCGATACTTGTCGTGATCACCCTACGGGTTCTTGCTGAAGCCCAACTTACCGTTGATGAGAAGCCGGAGCATGCGCAAGCGCTCGCTGTAAAAGCGGGGAAGTACATTGAATGGGCTCTGAACGGAGTTGTTTTCTTCATGGCCCTAGAGTTCTCAAGCACCCTAACTTCATTCTATATAATCTTCCAAGATAATTATTGGGCTGCTATAATGTTGTGTGCGGGAGTTGCTCTTTGCGCTAGGTACCTGATGCACAAAGTCGCCAATATTTGATTTGAGCTCAGCGCCAGGGTCGCGCGCACCACCGCCAAAAATAAACAAACGAACGCCGGTTCGAACCTAATCGGTCGCACCTTTAGCATCACGCGCGCTCATTCGTTACGTCACTTCTCTGCATTCCGAACGCAGTCATATCTGATAGAGTGGTTTTAGTTTAGGAAATGTGACAAATCCTGTCCGCTGCATTGACTCGGAATGCGCAATTCTTTACTCCAGCCTTCTGGCGTTATAGGCTTGGTTGTGGAGTTGGAGCTTAGGATTAGGAATTTTATTGCATCTTTTGGCCCGGCTTGGGTTGTTATGATGACAAACGTCGATGCTCCTAGCATCATAACTGCTGCTGAGACTGGGGCACTTTATGGTTATGGTCTGATATGGTTGATCCTCCTGCTAACAATACCGCTCTTCTTCATTCAGGAGGCTTCAGGCAGGATTGGTGCTGTAACTCACAAGGGTCTGGGGGAGATTATTCGTGAGAATTATTCGAAGCAAGTCGCATTATTGGCGGCTGTGCCTATGGCGTTAACTGACATCTTGACGTACGTGGCTGAATACATGGGGATTGCGATTGGCATGCAAATTCTGGGGGTTCCACCTTACGTTTCAATTCCAGCCGCCTTCCTGCTTCATTTGGTTCTCGTTTACAAGCAGAGGTATGTAGTTGTGGAGAGTGTCCTGCTTGGTGTGTCGGGTTTATTGTTGGTAAGCTATCTGGCTTCCCTTGCGGTGCGTGGTTTGGCAGCGTACTCGCCGTTCTATTTTTCAAGTAACACTGCATTCCTGTTTCTGGTTGCCGCTAACGGGGGAGCACTGATCACGCCTTGTATGCCATTCTATCAGGCCTCGGCTACTGCTGAGAAGAATGCCGGTAGCTTGAGCGCTTCACGGATAGAGACGTTGCTTGGCG
>CAYWMG010000419.1:0-2968 GCA_964459245.1 uncultured Candidatus Bathyarchaeia archaeon | reverse complement strand
ACTCCTGGCAGGATGATGACGTCGTCGAAGGCAGGGGGATCAAACCGGTCATGTTCAGTAACGGCAACTCCATCTAGACCCTTACTTCGAATGATCGTAGGAAGATCGTTGATTCGGGTGTGTGCGTCAGGAGATACCTGCGTATGGACATGCAAGTCTAGTTTCAAGAGAGGCATATTGATGACCAGTCATGACTTTTGAATTGTGCCAGTTGAGATCTTTTGGAAAAGCGGTTCGGACACGTTTATTGCGTGCCCGGCCGGTAGAATCAACTTGCCAGCGTCCGACCACTCTATCGTCTTGGCATTTAGCTCTTCACGAATTCGCTCTGCCGTTTCCGGCAGAAAAGGTGAGATTAAGATCCCTAACGATAGGACGAGTTGTGACGCCAAGAACAGAGTCGTGGCGGTTTTCTGTTTATCTCTCTTGATAAGGTGCCATGGTTCACGTTCACTAAGATACTGATTCCCGATGCGCGCAAGTTCAATTATAGTGCCAACAGCGCTCTTAAGCTGAAAATGATCGAATAATGACGCAATGTTATCAGGTGCATTCGCTATCTGACTTTGGAATTTCCGATCTACTTCATCAAATTCGCCCGGCTGAGGGATCTTCGATTCAAAGTTGTTGTTTAAGAATGACAATGTACGATGAACGAAGTTCCCAAACACATCGTTGAGTTCACTATTAACATGTACTTCAAAGTCGTGCCACGTAAAGTTCGCATCACGCGATTCTGGTCTCATTGCCATTAGTACGTAACGCCAGTATTCACCCCGCGCAACTTTAAGGGCATCGTCTATCCACACTCCAATCTTCTTGCTTTTCGAAAACTTCTGGCCTTCAAAAAGTATGAATTCTGTGGAGGAAACCTGCCACGGTAATACGTAGTCCTGATGAGAAGCTAAGAGAAGAGAGGGAAAAATGATTACGTGAAACGGGATGTTGTCCTTGCCTATAAAATGCACGTTGCGAGTAGTCTGATCAAACCAGAAACTCTTCCATGCAGTCTCTTTACCCAACTTTTCGGCCCATTCAATGGAGGCAGATACGTAACCGAGTACTGCTTCAAACCAAACGTAGATGGTCTTTTCTTCGGCTCCCGGAAATGGAGCTGGGATTCCCCACTTATTGTCACGGGTGAGCGCTCGCGGTCTCAATCCTTCTTCGAGCCATCTCAGTGAGAAATTGCGCGCATTCTCAGGAAGTTGCTTGTTAGCATTCACAATCGAAAGCAGCTTCTCTCCAAATTTTGGCAGGTCAAAGAACCAGTGCTTCGATGACTTGACGACGGGAGAGGTTCCGCAGAATACGCATCTAGGGCTAATAAGTTCAAGGGGATCTAGAACACGCCCACATGAATCGCACTGATCGCCTCTGGCCTGTTCAAACATGCAATGAGGACATTTTCCCTCGACGAAGCGATCGGGTAGGAAACGAGCGTCTTTCTCACAATAAGGCAAGCTGACGTTTTGCGTGTATATGTAACCGTTCTCGTATATTTTTCGATAGAGCTCTTGCGTATATCGAATATGAGTTGGGCTCTCAGTTCGAGTATAGTTGTCCAGACATATACCGTACTCTTTTAGTAGTGCGCAGATCTGGTTGTGTATGTCGTCCGTAAGTTCTTTCGGTGAGATCCCTTGTTTTATTGCCTCCACCTCTATCGGTGTCCCATGTTCATCTGAACCGGTGACAGCGATTACTTCTTCGCCCCTGAGCCGCAGATATCTTGCATAGACATCGGCACCGAGTATGTGGATGAATGTTCCTAAATGAGGAACAGAATTAACGTAAGGCCATGCAGAGTTAACTATCCATTTTCCCATTTGCGATCATCTCCAACTCGCCACAAGAAATCTTCGTGTTCTGTGCAGAGTATTGGGAGTTTGTTACATCAACCGTTAGCTGATTAAAGTTTGCCTCTAAAAAGGGAATCAACAAATAGGCGAGAGTGCATGGTGAATGATGTTGAGATGTTTGAGCGAAGAATACACGAAGTTGCTTGAGAAAGCATATTTGAACCTTCCGAAGACCACTGGTACGGGAGAACGATTTGAGATTCCGAAGGTGGTTGGTATCCGGATGGGAAGAAGAACAATTGTGCAGAATTTTGGAGAGATTAGTAATGTTATGAACCGAGACGCACACCATTTGCTCAAATTTCTGTCAAGAGAGATGGCCACTGCCGCTTCGCTGGATGGAAACAGAGCGATCTTTCAGGGTAAATTCGATGTGAATTCCGTAACAAGATTGTTGAATATCTATGCGCAACGCTTTGTGATCTGTCCCATATGTAATAGGCCGGATACGAAGATGGAGAAAGAGGGGCGTTTCCTCTTTCTGAGATGCGAAGCCTGTGGCGCTAGGTCGTCAGTCCTTCCATCATGAGAACGTGTATAGACCGTGGCCAACGACGTTTATCTTAAAATTTTCACCGATACGAAGTGCCGGCTGGTGGCAATTTGCGATATTAACTTGATTGGAGAGACGTTCCGAGAAGGGAAATTGAAATTGGATGTCAAACCTGACTTCTACAAAGGGTCTACCTCAAACATTGGTGAGGCATTGCACGAAATCGACGCAGCAGATATTGCGAATCTGGTTGGGCCTGGGATAGTTGACGCTGCCGTGCGAGAGGGTCTTGTTGATCCTGCTGCCATAGTCAGGATTGCAGGCATACCTCACGTTCAGATAGTCAAACTATGAATGTTAATGTGGAAGAAATCCATAATACTATCCATACTCTCCGACAGGTAAACGGGTGGAATGAGTGGGTAAGAAGAAGGTCCTAAGCGAAGGCCAGCTTCGAGAGATGGTGATGCCTGGTGAAGGTCAACTTCTTGGCATCGTGACTCAAATGCTCGGCTATGACAGGCTCCTTGTAAAGTGTGGAGACGGCCACGATCGGGTGTGTCGAATTAGAGGGAAGATGAAGCGTAGAGTCTGGATCAAAGTGGGAGACGTT
>CAYWMG010000418.1:0-6210 GCA_964459245.1 uncultured Candidatus Bathyarchaeia archaeon | reverse complement strand
ATGTTCGTACTCACCGCTTGGAGACCTGGAGAATTGATCCAAACGTACTTCAAGATTTTCTGGCAGCACAGCAGTCGTCTGCTTCACTGAAGCCTCCCCGGTCCCTTGAACTGCCGTACTGGAAGCTGTACTCGCTTGCGGGATGGTTAATTTGCTCTCTTCCTCTGACCCTATTCGGCCGATCGAACCGAAGATTGCATACGCAAGCATACCAAAGGTTACAAGGAGAATCTCAATCCACCATCTCGCTTCGTTATAGAGTTGAGGGATGAAGACTTGAAGCATAAGATCAGCTGCTGAGAAGAGGCCAAGGGCTGTGAATAGGTAACCCACATATTCGATGTTCTTGTAAAAACTGGTCTGGGGTGGTGATTGCTCCTCAATAACTAATTCAACCCCAACATCAGGAGCACTGCCTTCAGGGCCTTGTTGTGCAACAAGTGGCTGTACGGTTTTGAGCAAGCTGTAAAGAGAGATGAAGACAACCACCGATCCGCCGATTAGTAGATTTGCTCCCACAAATTGAGAGGTCATCTGACGAGCTCCCGGCAAACTTACTGTCATGAAATTAAAGCCATAATCAATCAAGGCGAAACCGGTGACTATGCCAATAATTTGATACAGTCTGCGCGAGACCAAAGGCATCTGCTTCCGAAAGGGAAAAGGTTGCTAATAAAATACAATTTCGCTTCTTCAATCAAGCCTCAGAATGTGGTTTATTGAAAAGGAAATCTTATATTTGAAGCGGAGGCCGTGGGCGAGAGGGTTCTAGGTCTTGGTAGTTGCTGCTGAAGCCTCACATGAAGATGAGGCCCCAGAATATTACGAACACAGTATCTGGCCAGTGCTCGTAGCGGTAGCGACTGGGATTGGGCTTACAGGATTATTCTTTCTCACGAGAGGATTATCCTTTCTCCCGAACGGATTATTGTTGGGTTTTTACGCTGGATTATTGATGGTGGTGGCTGCTGTTGCGATTCTCATAGGATTTCTCTACAGCGACACTAAGAATTGGTCATCTGCGCTTTCGAAGTTAGGCAGACTCCCCAAAGATATGATCGGATCGTTTCCTGTGGACATCAATATGACGATTCAGATTATCATATTTACAGAACTCTTGTTATTCGGTGGCGCCTTTGGGATGTACTTTGCAATCCGAGAACGGTTTGCCTTCTGGCCGCCGCCTGGGACTCCGATACTGGATGATTCCATTGCCCGAGTGCAGACTCTGGTTCTAATTTCCAGCAGCGTACTTATCGAATGGGCAATCTGGCAGCTTAAGCGTGGCAAGATGAACGCGTTTAAAGTAGGCCTCTTGGGTACGACGATCCTCGGGGCACTATTCCCTGTGCTTCAATTGGGTTTTGAATGGCCGCATCTCATTCTGGATAAAATTCTAACACCTACCACCAATCTCTTTGGAGCAACCTTCTTCCTCCTAACAGGGATCCATGGCGCACACGTCCTCGTTGGAGTTATCGCATACTGCTATACTGCCGTGAGAGCATTCATGGGTCAATACTCGCCAGAGAACCATGGCTTCGTTGAGGCTTCGTCGACCTACTGGCATTTTGTTCACATAATCTGGTTATTCCTCTTCGCATTGATGTTCCAAGGGAGCTTCCGGTAAGTTGAAGCTGGAAGATTTCGGTACATTCGTCATCTTCACAGCAGTCTACGCCGCTGGAACACTGGGCCTCCCCCACTTTTCCTTGTTGGCCTACCAGGTAAAGATTGGAGAGATACCTACTGCATTCGTTGCAGTCTTCGGAATGCCCGCAGTGTTCGGCCTAACGCTGGGGCAATTTATTGCAGATATAGGCTTTGAATCATCACCCCTAGTGATGATTTCACCCGCGGTATCTTTTCTAGGCCTCCTAGTAGTTTATTATGCTAGAAGGACGAGCACTCTGGCTGGATGTATCGTGTACATTGCGATAACCTCGATCTGGTTATCGTTTATGTTGCCTGCCGTTAATGGTACACCAGTAGTCGTGGCCGCATACTCAGCGTTGGCAGGACAATTCGCTGCAGTGATCATTGGCTATCTGGCCTATCAAATTGTAGTGAAGAAAATGCTACCTCAAAAGACTGAACCATCGACTCAACATTAAGACTCCCTTGAGCGATGCAGTTTGCCGGGGCCACTAACAGGAATCCGAGTGCTTGACGCATCGCGAATACTGACAGGACCTTTTTGTTCGATGATGCTAGGCGACTTGGGTGCAGAAATCATCAAGATCGAGCGACCCCAATCTGGTGACGACACTCGAGCTTGGGGACCACCGTTCGTCAACTCCGAGAGCGCATACTTTCTCTCCATCAACCGCAACAAAAAGAGCGTCGCGCTGGATCTCAAAACGGATGAGGGTAGAAGAATCTTCTACGCTCTAGCTGAAAAATCAGATGTTCTTCTAGAGAACTTCACTCCAGGAGTCACAGAACGTCTGAAGATAGATTACGAAACTATGAAGAAGAATAATCCACGCTTAATCTACTGTTCAATCACAAGTTATGGACAGACCGGTACTTACAGAGATCGACCCGGATATGACCTCGTCCTGCAAGGAATGGGAGGTCTAATGGGCATCACTGGAGAACACGATAGACCTCCCGTTCGAACAGGAGTGGCAGTAGCAGACCTCGGTGGAGGAATGTACGCTGCAACCGCAATCTTAGCCGGCCTCATCGCTCGATCAAAATCTGGGCGAGGCCAATGGATTGATATCTCATTGATGGACGGCGTGGTCTCCTGGATGACCTACATGGCCGCATATTACTTCGCCACAGGAATAGAGCCGACGAAATTGGGATCAGCACATCCAACAATAGTTCCATATCAATGCTTCAAAACTGGCGACGGCAACTATATCACGCTGGCTGCTGGAAACGACAAACTGTTCAGGATTCTATGCAAATCGATAGGCATGAATCACCTTGCAGATGATCCTAGGTTCCTCACCAATTCGAAACGCGTTGAAAACAGAGACGCACTTGTTCCAATCCTAGAAGAAGTCTTTCTGTCAAAGCCACATAATGAATGGTTGAAAATTCTTACCGAAGAAGGCGTCCCTTCAGGGCCTGTCTATTCACTTGAAGAACTCTTCTCCAACCCACATGTATTGGAGAGGCAGATGCTGATGAAGATGCAACACCCAACGGCTGGATTAATAAGCCAAATTGGAATTCCAATGAAATTCTCAGAAACCAAACCCGAAATGAAAAATCCACCTCCAACTCTGGGGGAACACACACGAGAGGTACTAAGTACCGTACTCGGGTATGACGAGGCTCGAATTAATGAACTCGAACGAAAAGGCGTAATCTAACTGAAAATCAATCACCCATTTACAAAATCTGTTCCTTCGACATGCAGTTCACCACCGTCTTGAGCTCCAGGCTAGAGATGGCCAAGTAGCTTTTTACGTATGGCCCATACTAACCCGAAGTTGGAATAGCTCATGCCGAAGATACGCGTAGCAATCGTTGGAGTTGGAAATTGCGCCTCCTCACTAGTTCAAGGTGTAGAGTTCTACAAGAACGCTAAGGACGATGACTTCGTTCCCGGATTGATGCATGTTAAACTTGGGGGATATCATATTAGAGATGTAACATTCACCGCCGCTTTTGATATTGACACGAACAAAGTTGGCAAAGATGTTTCTGAAGCAATTTATGCTAAACCTAATAATACGATAAAATTCGCGCAAGTTCCTAAACTTGGAGTTGAAGTACAGAGAGGCATGACTCACGATGGATTAGGAAAATATCTGAGCAAAGTCATTGTCAAGCATCCTTCACATACTGTTGACGTCTCTCAAGTGTTGAAGGAGACGAAGACAGACATAGTTTTGAACTATCTACCCGTTGGAAGCGAGTTTGCAACTAAATGGTATATTGAACAAGCCCTTGCCGCAGGCTGTGGTGTTGTGAATTGCATCCCAGTATTCATCGCTCGAGAGAAAAGGTGGCAGAAAATATTTGAGAACAAGGGATTGCCCATCATTGGCGACGATATCAAGTCTCAAGTGGGTGCAACGATTGTCCATCGAGTTCTGACACAATTGTTCAAAGACCGAGGAGTCAGGTTGGATCGCACGATGCAACTAAACGTTGGAGGCAATACTGACTTTCTGAACATGCTTGAGAGAGAACGTTTGGAAAGCAAGAAGATCTCGAAAACTGGCGCGGTTACATCAATCTTGAACTACACCCTCCACCCTGACAACATTCACATTGGCCCGAGCGATTATGTGCCTTGGCTTCTCGATAGGAAATGGGCGTATATACGGCTGGAGGGTACAACATTCGGAAACGTACCACTCAACGTTGAATTAAAACTGGAAGTTTGGGACTCACCGAACAGTGCTGGCGTCGTAATAGACGCGATACGATGCGCCAAAATTGCTCTGGACAGAGGTATCGGAGGAGTGCTAAAGGCTCCGTCGGCCTACTTCATGAAATCCCCTCCGGAACAGTACCCCGACGAGTTGGCAAGGCAAATGCTGGAAAACTTCATCAAGGGACCGTAAACTTGACGAGTACGTACATCGTTTGTTTTTGCTTAATTAATTGAACTTCAGACCTTTAAGACGATGCTCCACCTCTAGCATAGTCTCATCTCTCTTGCAGAATACGAACCTCACCATCTTCTCACCTAACTTCTTGTCATGGTACAGAGCGACGACTGGCAATACGGCTACGCGTGCTTTCATCAACAGTGCTTCAGCGAATTCCTGGCCATCCTTGAATTGGGATGGAGCTTCCGCTAGAATGTAGTACGCCCCTTCCGGCTTGTAGTATTTGATATCACACTCTTCCAGAATCTTCATCATAAGTTTCCGTTTTTCATCATACATTAAAGCAAGTTTAACATAGAATGGGCGTTTGAAGTTGAGTGCAGTCACAAGGGCTTCCTGAAATGGAGTGGGAGCACCAATCGTGAGGTAGTCATGAATCTTCCTCACAGCATTCGACAAGGGTTCGGATGCCACAGCCCAACCCACTCGCCAACCCGTAACGCTATAGGTCTTCGAAGCACCGTTCACCGTTACTGTTCTCTCACTCATATTACCAATAGTTGCCAAGCTTACATGTTGTTTGCCGTCATAGATTATGTGTTCATAAATTTCGTCAGTTATCGCTATGCAGTTGAACTCTTCACAAAGATCCGCAAGTAATTTCAACTCAGCCCTCTCGAACACCTTTCCAGTAGGATTGTTTGGAGTGTTGATTATAATCAATCTCGGTCGACTCTCCATAAGGGTCTTAAGCCGTTCCGGATCGAGGTGAAGATCCTTACCCTCGAACGGAATGTACGCAAGTCTCGTGTTAGCAATTACTGAATCAGGAACATAATTTTCATAGAACGGATCCGTAACCACAACCATATCGCCAGGATCCGCCAACCCCAACACGGCAGAAGTAACCGCTTCAGTCGCTCCACAAGTCACCGTAACATTCTTCTCGCCATCTGCATCAATCCCGTTATACTCCTTCACCTTCCGAGCGATCGCATCCCTCAAATTCTTCTGACCCCACGTGATGGGATACTGATTAAAACCGCCTTTAATCGCCTTCACCGCCGCCGCAATCAGTTCCTGCTGAGGCTCAAAATCAGGCATCCCCTGCGCGAGATTTATGGCGTCAAACTGGTCGCTTAGTCTAGTCATCTCGCGAATTGCAGATTCAGTGAAAAACTCAAGCTTCTTGGACATCGCTAATCAACCATAACCATGACTTACATGAATAGTTGGAGATGATTATTGAAAGTTTGACATCGGCATGAGATATGCTACTAGAGATAAGGTTTACCTGGAAATTTTCTTAGTAGTGTAAGGCACAATTCTCGCAATAATACCTATTATAATTCGGAATCTCAGTCAAACCGTAACCACATTCTGAACAGACGTAAAAGTCCTCTTCGAGTTCTATGAACCGAGCCTCCAACCCCTCATGCTCCTCGTCTGCTGATTCTTCGAAATCTACCAATGAAGACATAGAGGATGGTTAGTGAAGATTGTTCAAAAGCCTTTCGTGCATAGCCTGAATTCGGGCGGAGCAGAATCATTTAACAACCACGTTTAACAGGAGAGTTCAAGTTTGGGGTCGTAGTCTAGCATGGTTATGATACGCGGCTTGGGCCCGCGTGAGTTGCTCTAACCGCAACCGCGAAGTCCTGGGTTCAAATCCCAGCGACCCCACCACGAT
>CAYWMG010000417.1:0-4981 GCA_964459245.1 uncultured Candidatus Bathyarchaeia archaeon | reverse complement strand
ACCCCATTTGTAGTAGTCGTCTTGCGAGGGTGGCGCGAACTAACGGAAGCATCTTCTCTTCGCTGTTTACTCTCACGTTCTTCGCCTGCCGTTAACTAACGATGTTAATTTGTAATATTAACAGCACTAAATTAATAGAATGATAAGCGGGGTTCTCTTAGTAATCTTCGAGGTGCCCCTCAAGTCTTCACATTATGATGCATCCACAGCGTGGTGCTGGTTGCGCGATGAAAGATGCTCCGCCACCTCATGGATCTGGCGAAGTAACTTCCCGCTACGAGCAGGAGCGCGAACGCTTGTATTGCAAAAGTCTCGACGTTGGGGAAGATCGAGAACCAGAGTCCTGCCCAGTCGGGGATGCCTTGGAGCCAGGGTATGTTCGTGGTCCCAATCCAACCTG
The DNA here is from genome assembly GCA_964459245.1 of uncultured Candidatus Bathyarchaeia archaeon. GTDB lineage: Archaea > Thermoproteota > Bathyarchaeia > 40CM-2-53-6 > 40CM-2-53-6 > FEN-987. Next base: position 4,581 of record CAYWMG010000417.1, on the reverse strand, counting down.
CGAGTTGCATCTCGTTGACCTGTTCACCGACCATCACGAAGAGAACACCCGTGAGGAGGATACCTGTCGCGACGAGCATCCGCTTGTATGGCAGACGCCGTTGCCCAACGAAAGTGAGATACCCGACTGCTGCCGTTAGCACCAGACCGCCGGCCGCGCCATAGTAGACAACGAGATCTCCCATTTGGAGGCGGAAACTCTGAAGGAATATAACAACCTCCACCCCTTCGCGGAATACAGAGGCAAAGCCTAGCACTCCTAGACCCAGAGCCACACGTCGGGAGTTCCGGTCTGGTTTATCGGCCTGTGCGATGAGGGCCATCTTCCTGCGATTTTGCATGCTGATCCAACCCGACCAGTAAACATTGTGGAAGAACCAATTCATCACGATGAGGAGGATGATGACAGCAAACAGGCCAGTGGCCGCTTGGACGTTGAGCGCACCGTAGTCCATGGTCAGGTCGCTTACGACGGAGATTGCAGCGAACCATGTTAGGAGCGTAGCCATGAGGCCCATCACAATGCCGAATTGGATGGGACGCTGGTATCCATGTCTCGCGCCTTGAAGGCCTCCGATAATCGCTGCGAGTACAAGAATGGATTCGAGACCTTCCCGTTGTACAAGTACAGCGATATCGAGCGCAGCCACGGGGAACGTCGTGTGAGGTATCGTCGGATCTGGGTTGCCACCGGCTGTGATGCCCTGCCAGATGAGCACGCTCGCGACTGCCACTGCGGCTACCAGTATGACCGAGGTACGACACCATTGCCATAATCTCATACGACGCGAGGGTGGCGGGTTGGGTCCCATACTGCTTCCATGAGAGATGTTCGTGCCCGAGCTATCCTTTCCTGACATAAATTTCGTGGAGATATTGCTTCTCTGCGCGATTTTGGTCAACTGATCTTACACGCCAAGTCGTATGACGTAAGTCATATTTATCGTTCACGATGTTAACTATTTTACTTAACACTGTTATTAACAGCGAATGAGATCATGACTGGAAACCACCCACTCCCTGACAATCGATCTGGCTAGGGAAGAAGGGTCAGTGTCTGCGAAATGTTTCCATCAGTTAATCAGAGAGTTACGATCGCTTCTACCACTCTTTTGCGTCTTTATAGGTTGAGATCTGTTCATACCAGCGTCCACTTGTCTTGTCTCGACCAATGCAATCCAAAACATACCTTGCTGCCATGAGTCCCATCTCCATGCTGTCGTGCATGTCGTTGTTTAGATAAAGGCCTGGACGACCAACTGTAAGCAAATTCTCTACACCAGCGAAATACTGCATAACAGTGCTTAAGTTATTTTGAAACTCTAAATCGAACACTGGATAAGCATTTCGAATCTTGGCGATGTTATAACCATCGACCTCATCGCGCGAAATCAGTTTCGCCTGTTCAAGTTCTTCCATGGCTTTCGCAAAATGTTCTTCGGGAGCTGTGTTCCACACATTGTCATTGAAGTCGCAGTTTTTCTCCATACAAAGGGCGGTTCTCCCAAGAGGAAGCATTTTTTCACTCATTGCCTTTTGGTCTGATACTCTATTGAAAGTGAACTCGTTATCTAAGAAATAGATCCACTGTGGTTTGAGTACCCTTTCCTTCCGGACGACCACGTATAGCAGAATTAGAGATCGAAATCTAAGTTTGTTAGCCGCAGTCTGCACCGTAGGAGGGACCAACGGCTTCAACATCTCTACCAGGGCAGTGATCGGTACAGTAGAGACTATCCAAGTTCTGTCCAGGAAGTTCTTCATCGTATCGTTGCGGACATGTAGTGCGGTAACTCTTCCCTCCTTTGGCTCAACATGAGCCGCTCTGAATTCTAGGTGGATTCTACCTCCCTGTCGCTTAATGTCGTTGGCCAGGGTGGTCCAAAGTTGGCCTATACCTTGTTCAGGATAGTAGAACTCTCTAAAGTATACAGGCTGTTCTTGTCCTCCAAACCCAATTAACTTAACAAATAGGTCTTTCAGGTTCAATTTGACTAACTTCTGTTTAGCGAGAGCAGAGGAAAGTTCGCTGGGGCTTCGCCCCCAAACCTTTTTTGTATAATTCAGGAAGCAGAGATCTGAAAGCTTCTTCCCAAACCTCTTGGTACACCAATCTGCAAAGGAGCGTTCCGGAACGTCGAAAAACTTACTCTTCAAGTTGGCTGTTAAGTAGTCAAACACAATTCGCGTTGAGATGAAAGGATTCATGCCGCTCAACAGATTTGGGACATTAAGAGGAAAGTCAAAGTTCTTCCCATTGATCCTCATCTGTGTATCGCTACGAATTCTCCTGAGAGCAGGGCCCATTAACTCCTCGACAAGGGACGTGACCTCACTCTTCTTGATATGAAACGCGTGAGGTGCCAAATCGGCATACAATTCGGGGCCAATTTTGATTGTCGACGCATGACCCCCAACCTCTGGTTCAACCTCAATCACGTCAACTTCAATTCCGTTCTTGGCAAGGTACCATGCTGCCGTTAGGCCGCATGCGCCTGCACCAAGCACAACCACCCCTCCAGAGGACAAACGGATAGGTTGCAAATCGTTGACACTCCTCTCAGCTCTCAATTTATGTGTTTCCGGTCTAAACTTAACACCAACGCTATCCTTGAAACCTCACAACCTACGAAAACGGGGAAGCAATGAAGAAGATAGCCAGCGTCGAAAGGTTTCGAGATATGTCGATATTGATTACTGGAGGCGTCGGATTCATTGGATCACACATTACGGAACGTTTAGCCGCAAAAAATCACATAACGGACGTGGAGCTTAGAATACCTAAGTCTTGCATGAAGATTCTTGGCTATAGACCACGAATTGACCTCTTGGAAGGCATCACCAAAACGGGGGAACGGAATCGGCAGCATCCTGAAGCGCCCTAGCCGCACATACTTATCGGTAGAGTAATCTTGAATACTACGGTTTTCTACTACTTCCCATCAGAGCATACGATGGCGGCCAAGAAAAAATTAGTCGATAAGACTCCCGCTATAATGGTAATTCTACTATGCGGATTGATGTTCATATCTAATATAGTCTCATCAGGCCTCCAAGCCTTGTTCCGCCGCAAGAATTGGAGAGATTTTCTCAGAGAGGCCAGTCAGATCAGAGTCATAGAAATGCCAGACATAATTGAATAAACTTTCCAATCCATTACAGAGGTTACATCGAACGTAAGGCCAGTAACAATCATGTTCTCCATTTGCTGGTAGTATGCGGTTTCATTTCTTTTGCAGGTACATGAAGTAGGATAGATAAAGCTAGAAGCTGACCCTGTGAAAGAGTAAAATCATAATCACGTCTTACGTAAAACCTTCCTTTGAGCCAACTCTTGATTCTGCGAGAACAATTAAGATTTAACTTTACCAAGCAATTTGGATGCTCCCATCGCGAACATAAGTACAACAAGAGCACGTATACAATGTCGCCGAGGCTGCTTTATTGCATCTACTGGTGAGTGGAGCATCAGGATTCCTAGGACGTAACTTTCTTGCGTCAACACCTCGTGACTGGAGCATTGTTGCATTATTTAATCAAGATGCCACGTTTCCGGCATATCTGACTTCTATCAGGAGACCAGACATTGTATCGCACAAGTGCGATCTAACTGACGATAAAGCAGTAAGGGAGTTATCTCATAAGATAGAAAAGTCATTCGACTCTTGCCTGTTTCTGGCAGCAAATAGCGACCCTACGAGATCTGTAGAAGATCCGGGATACGATTGGAAAACCAACGTGGGAACATTGTTAAACGTCTTAAACACCTTCAACTTCAATCGATTTCTTTATGTTTCTTCGGGAGCAGTTTATGATGGGCATCGAGGAGCCGTTTCCCCAGAGACGACGCTCAATCCACGACTTCCTTACGCAATTTCGAAACTGGCATGCGAGCACTACGTTGAATTCTTCAAAAAGAAGGGGACAATACAGGAATATTTGACTCTCCGCTTCTTTGGTGCGTACGGACCATACGAACCCTCAAGGAAAATCTATTCTCGACTTGTAAAAGCGTTTTACATCAACAAAGAGAAAAAATTCACAGTTTACGGAGACGGAGAAAACCTAATTGACGCAATGTACGTGTCGGACGCCACAGATACACTCACAAAGGCATTGAAAACAAATGCAAAGAACTTGACATTGGATGTCTGTCAAGGGTCAAGGATGACATTAAACGAATTGGTATCATCCGCCGCATCAATCTTCGGAATTAAAGATGTGAACATTAATCACGTTGGTAGTGTAGCAGAATACATAGAATTTACAGCATCACCCAAGATGGCACAACAAATCTTGGACACACATTCAAAAGTCAGCCTCGAAGATGGACTGACAAAACTCGCTCATTTCGTTTCCAAGGTATAGCCTACGATGCCTGGATACCCGTTGATCTTTGATCATCCTAAGTAGATTCGTATACTCATACGGTCAGGGTCAGCTTTGAAAAGACGGAGGCCACTAAAATTAGTGGAGTCAAGCATATTGATTGGAACATCGTTGCTTATTCGTGCCACAAGCGTCATGTGCGAAATCCGAGCCTGAATCCTAGGGTAGTCAGGGCTCAAGGTGGCAATGAAGT
>CAYWMG010000416.1:0-3417 GCA_964459245.1 uncultured Candidatus Bathyarchaeia archaeon | reverse complement strand
TACATCAAAAATTGCAAAAGGGATGTTGTTCCGAGAGAAGCTCAACGCACAAGCGATTGATTATCATCGGAGTTCGCCTCAAGGCCGACTCGGATGCGGTGGTTCACCATCAATCGGAACTGGTCGAGAAAGAAGCACGCTGCCATTAGGGTTGTAAGTTTGCTGAACCGCCTTAACCGCTCTCGCAACCCAAACATGATTCCCTCACTCATTTCATTGAGAGGCGATCGAAGGCATCATGAGGCAAGGAACCAGTTCATGATCTTGGTGGGTTCCACCTTTAGCACTGGTATGGATTCGTTGAGTTTGAATCGGTCTCGGTACTGGACGTACTTCTCTTTTAGCAGCGACATGGCTCTTCGCTGTTCTTCTTGGCCGGGTTGAAGGAAGGTGGCTTTACCGTAGACGAGGAGCCCCTTGTTCCCCGACCAGTCGTCCGTATAAGCGTCAAGCTCAACGGAAACCACATTACTCCTCTTGAGGTTTCGCCATCGCTTCGCACTCGTATTTCCGCAGTGAACATAGAAGTTCCCACCCTCGAACGCAAAGCAGAGCGGCACGCAATGGATCTGGCCGTCGGGTGTCAAGGAGTTGAATCTCAAAACACCTTGGCTGGCAATGAAAGCCTTCTGCCTCTCAGAGAATTCATTCACCATGCTCATCACGTTGGGCCGTCCAGTAAGCAATTCCATCAGGGCCATTATAATCGTGGCGATAACTCGCCCGCTTTCCCAGTTTCTATCGAGCGTGAATTAGTGACACGGGGACACGGTGATTCCATTTCCGGCTCTCTTAGAGTTTCGAACTCCTTAGCAGTTCGAGCTCCGTTTCACTGTAACCACCTCGATTCCTTTGAACTGCATCACTTTCAGCAGGTGCCTATCACCTGATACAATGTGGCGTGCTTTCCCTCTAGCACGTAGTCGTAGCACACACCGATTAGAGGGCTTCAAGTTCTTCGATGAACTGACTCTTGGGTATGCTTGACTCTGCTATGATAGCATTTAGAAGTCCAGGTTTGATTTCGCGATGAAGTGGAATTGTCAACCAAATTGTTCTGTCGCCGATTCGCTTCCATGCGCCCATATGGGAGCCTCGTCCTCGTCGGATGGTGAAACCGTGCTTTTGCAAGATCTTGAGGACGTCCTGCCCCGACACCTTCCTCGGAAGCTTACTCAAGATGGTTACCGCTAGACGGCAACTAAATCAGTCAGCTTAAAAGAACAATGATGTAATACGAGAGTAAGGTAACGAGCCTTGAAGTTCCATGTGACACTTCAGAAAGAGCCTCGCGGAGGCTATGTTGCACGTTGTCTAGAACTACCCGGTGCACTGAGTGAAGGCGAAACCGAAGAAGAAACACTGGCCAACATAAAGGACGCAATCTTGACCATCATAGACATGATGAAAGAGCAAGGCGAAACCATTCCGACTGAACCAGCAGAGGTTCGCGAACTCGTCGTAGCCTAATACATATCTATACTAGCCTCTACCGGGCGCTTGGCTAGGCGCGTTTCTCTCTTTCGTATGCTTGGATTTCTTCGAGTATTTCCCTTTCAGTTGGTTTCTTCTTGCGTTTGTAGTTCTCATCGATCTCTCTGAAGAGCGTCTCGAGTTCTTCGCTAAGAGGTGGAATTCTAAGTTTCGTTAGAACGATCTTGTCTCCTCTCTTGTAAACGGCCAGCTTTGTCTTGGCTTGATATGTAACTCCTCCCTCAGCCCTTTGGGTATCACTATCTGACCCTTTGTCCCCACTACGGCTACCTCTGGTTCTTCCATTTGTCATACGTCACAGCGTTAAGTCCGTGATCGTTTGCATGGGTTCGGTATTCAATTTACTTCAATCGCTTTTCCATTTCTATCTCTTGATGCTCTAAGCCGTCTCCCATTCTGTGTGAGAAGGTTTTTGTTTTCGTAAATCCTAGATTTTCGTATAGTTTCATTGCAGATTCTTGTTCGGCATTCACTTCTAACCTAATCGTCTGGATGCCTCTGTCCTTACTAAGCTCCTCAAGCACTTTACTCATTAGTAATTTGGCAATTCCCTTTCCGCGTACGGTAGCATCAACGTAAAGTCCCCAAATGTATGCCACATTAGAATTGGTATCCTTGAAGTCTCTGCCCCCAGCAACCATTCCTACAAGCTTTTCATCTAATTCGGCAAGAAATGTGTGGCGTTTACCTTCTGCTGCGTCTTTGAGTCTCCGCTGCCATTCCTCATTGGGATAAGCTGACTCTCTTTCATATGATGAAGCAAATGCTTGTGGCTCATTTTTCAATGCAGCAAGTCTTAGCTCCTTGTACTCTTTCCATGCGGAAACCGGAAGGGTGAGTACTTTTGTCTTTGTTTCAGGATGCGTTTTGATTTTATTCATGGAATTAATCGCTAAGGCAACTCTGAGTTATTAATTACGAAATTTGCAAGGCCGACGCGACCTAGATACAACTAGGTTCAAAGCAGGCTGACCTAGATGTTTGTGGACTTGAATGTGCCTTACATACGCCGGCCTAATCGCGCACCGATATGAAGAGAAGACCTGAGGGGCAACAACTAGCTCTCTCTCGACACTTTCAATCTTCTGGATGCTTCGAGAAGGTTGGAGCGGTCAAAGTAGACTTCGTTCCTCGTTATTCTCCCCCGCTCCACATCCACGATGTCTATTCCGAATTCTGTAATCGTTTCTTCGCCGATCGGAATGGAGGCTTTCCACTTCACCACGAATCCGAGGCCTGTTGGAAATAGTTGAACCGCCTCCCACTTCCAGTTGGGGTTCGCTGCAAGCAACTTCTTGAAGTATGGGAAGATTCGACCGCGTCCCTTTAGCCCATCTTTGTTAGCTGGGTCAATGTACACGGCGTCATCAGAATAGAATTGAATCAGGCCGTCCGGCTTGTTTCCTTCCCATGCCCCAAGCCATCTACGGCAGAAAACGAGTATCTCCTCTCTCTTCATGGCTTAGCGTGGTTACGTAGAAACTATTTTTGTGTGCCCATGCGTGTGCAACTGCGGAATTTCGAATTGGTCGCCGACGTAAATCGTGTCTGTGCACGCCAGTAATGTCGCCAGCTAACTCTCGTTAACGAGCCCCTCGTAGATGTCATCTACCTAGTCGGGTTCAAAGCACGATGTGGCGGCAATCATGTTCGGGGCTCAGTGGACTTATTATCGCGGGACGAAGCGTGGCGTCGGTGGTCTTGCTATTGCAGACGTCGGCTGCATTCAGGTCTAGGTTCTACATACAGGTGTGCCTGTACTTTGTTGCCTTCAACTTTTCTTGGACGGGCGAGCATAGGAGCGTTTACTACTTGCTCAACGGACTCGGAATCTCATCTCCAGCCACGTTCAGTGTCCTTGTCGTCGTGTTCGCAATTGTGGGAATCTCCGGCTGGCTTCTGAGAATCTGGGGGGCCTCATAC
>CAYWMG010000415.1:0-8708 GCA_964459245.1 uncultured Candidatus Bathyarchaeia archaeon | reverse complement strand
TATTCTTTTGCTCTGGACTTTACATGATATTCAATTCCTAATTTTCTGAAGGCTCGTTCTATAACTCTGATGATTTCAATGTCAGCGACGACGCCGGGCAAAAGCTGATCAAGCAATTCAATGACCGTTACTTTACTTCCTAATTCTGCGTACATTGTGGCCAATTCCAACCCTGAGACTCCGGCGCCCACAACAACCAGATTCTTCGGAATTTGACGCAGCGAAAGCATTTCCGTTGAGGTAACTACATTGATCCCATCAAATTTGAAGCCTGAAATTTCTATTGGGCGTGTGCCCGTTGCAATGATCGTACTATTGTTCTCGATTGTTTCTATCCCCGCGGCGGTTTTTACTTCGATCAAGTTTGGTGTGGTGAATTTTGCTTCGCCTTTGATGATCTTAACATTATTACCCTTGCAGAGATATTCGACGCCAGTTACTAGGCGATTGACAACGCTCTCTTTCCATGTTTGCACTTTTGCAAGGTCGATTTTCACCTCGGATGCTTCCAGGCCTATCTGTTTCGCTGCTTCAAGCCGATTCTTCATCTTTGCAACGCGAATCAAAGCCTTGGAGGGGATGCATCCTATGTTGAGACAGACTCCCCCAAGATTCTCTTTCTCAATTAGGGTTGTCTCTTTACCAAGTTGGCTTAGCCGAATTGCAGCAACGTATCCTCCTGGGCCGCCTCCTATGACCACTGTATCTGTTTTTTGAACCATATCGTAACCGACCAGTTCTTGTTGCATCCTGCGATGAATTATGCAATATAATGAGTGTTACCTATCTTTTCTGGTGCTGAGAATTCTAACCTAGGCCCTGTTTAGTTCTAACCAGTCGTGTGGTAGCGAATAGTCCGTGCTGAGTGGATTTCGCAATTTGAGGTACGCCGATTAGATCTTCTACTATCAACAGCACCCTTGACAGAATCGCGAACACCAAGGCCAGTCGGATATCGACTCCTAATAGGAGAAATATGCCAACGATTGCTCCTTCCTGAAATCCTATCCCTGAAGGAGTAAATGGTACGAACCCAAATGCCGTATCCAGAGGATGAAGGAGAAAGAAACCCAGCCAGCCGATCTTAGTTATTCCCACTGCTAAGCCCAAAAAGTACCATTCGAATCCTTTCACGATCCAAGAGAGAAATGTGAAGAGCGCAATTTCAGGTATCGCACTCCGAGTATTCATGGAGTTTTCTGCAAACTCTTCGAGTTTTCCCATTATTCCAGCAGTGAAACGTGAGAGCAGCTTCAAACCAGCGATCCTGCGAATTAATCCAATAGTCTTGGGGAACCAGATTATTGCAGCTAGTGCAAAACCTCCTAGGAGCATCAAACCAATTCCTACTGAAGCAATCCAGAACAGTTCCCTTGTCAAATTCACCTGATTCAGGAGAAATAGCAACGCTAAAGCGCCTCCGATAACTTTCACTAGGAATTCAATTGATTGTATCCCGAAAATGCAAGAGAGGCTAGAGGAAGTATCTATGCCCTGGTCCTTCAGATATACTGACGTCAATATGTATCCAGACCTTCCTGGGGTAACATCGCTCGATAGCATGCCAGCATACTGAGCCAAAATTGTCTTCCAGAAGGTAGCTTTGATTCCCTGCCTCTGGAGAACTCGGATAATTCGAATTGTAAAGATTACGTTTATGATAGAATATGAAAGAAAGGCCAGAAGTAGATAGAAGGGATTCGTACTTTTCAGAGCCGTCAGTAACGTGTCGATTCCTACGTACCATAGTAATGCCCCGATTATGATGACCATGAGTAATAGTTGCGAAAGCAGGCGTAGTTTACCCCAAGGTAATCGGATGTTCTTCCACCTTAAGCGGCAACACTTGCAACGACTATTTCTCCATTACGCACTACTTTGTCGAATGGGATTGCATAACTATTCGAATGAACCGATACTGGATTATGTCGTTTTAGTTACTCATTCCTGATGGGTTTGAAGACCCTCGACCAGTTTGAGAGTCTGTGTCGACTTTATCGACTGCTTTTGATGTTGGTCTCGTTGAGGCACCTATATTCGCGAAATATGGTTATGCGACTTAGGTAGTGACGTTTCCCCTTCGAATCTTCTTCTTGATTAAGCCAATTCTGAGTACAAAATCATAGGCCAGTAGGATCTCTTGTGTGTAATTTCTGTTGATTGACGAGTGCTTCTACGAAAAACTCAGAAGCCCTGTATGAACTGCGTACCAGTGGCCCAGCCGCGACGTATAGAAAACCCATCCCTTCTGCTATCCGCTTGTAATACTCAAATCGTTCAGGCGAGACAAAGGCAGCAACAGGAATGTGCGCTTTGGAGGGGCGTAAGTACTGACCTAAAGTGAGAATGTCAACTCCAGTCCCTCTCAAGTCCCTCATTGTTGAAATAAGCTCTGCTTCTTCTTCACCTAATCCTAGCATTATTGATGATTTTGAATAAATTCCGGATTCGAAATCTTTGATGCTCTTGAGTACGCTGAGTGATTGTGAATAAGTTGCTCTAGAATCCCGGACATGTGGAGTAAGTCTCGCCGTAGTCTCAATGTTGTGTGCAATTACTTCCGGCTTAGCATTAGCTATCTTATGAATACTCTCAAAGTCTCCTCGAAAGTCTGGAATAAGCACTTCGACTATTACGTTAGGGTCATGCTTCTTGATTGCTCTTATGGTTGAAGCGAAATGTTCGGCGCCTCCATCAGGAAGATCGTCTCTATCTACGGAAGTGATTACAACATACTTCAAGTTCAATTCCGCAATTGCTCGAGCAATCTTGACTGGCTCGAATGCATCTAATTTTCCTTGAGGATTTCCACTTTTAACCATGCAAAAACGGCAGCCACGTGTACAGACATCTCCCATTAGCATGAAAGTGGCAGTGCCCACTCCCCAACATTCTCCAACATTTGGACAATGGGCTTCTTCGCACACTGTATGTAGATTCTGTGTCCATAGGAGGCTTCTTATCTTTTCATAGTTTGGGCCAGTTGGGGCTTTCACGCGTAGCCATTCTGGTCTCTCTATTTGTTGCGTATCCTGAATGACGTGTGGGTATCTTGGCATGCTGGAACACTCATTATGGAAGTTTCATTATTGTTACTACTCTAATGTTGGTGATAATCTAAATTTTGAAGCCGAAGGCTCCCGCAAAAGATTCTACTTTGCGAAAATTGTTCATGAACTCGATACCCTTCTGTGTGAGACTGTAAGTCTTTTCTTCATCTCCCGTTTCTTGGATTATTTCCAGGGTCTTCAGTTCCTCTAAATATTTCACTAGTCTATCATGCGAGAGATTGGCACCATACAGGATTCTAGTGGGTTTCGCTTGATTTCCTTCCCGTTGAATGACTTTCATAATGTCGACATAAATTCTGAGTTGTGAGCGATATTTTGCCGCAGGTTTAACAGTTGGAGCTTGCTCACTCGGCATCATCGCGCTTGGTTCACCCTGAAAAGCATTGCGAGCAAGAGGAGAAATCCAAACAACTGGAGGATATGAGCGAAGGGAAAGAAGATTGGCGAAACTGTGAACAGGAGGAAGAAGACGTGCGCGATTACGAGAGATGTGAATGCGCTGAACACCAACAGCGCATTGGTCGTCTTGCTTATACTATAGTTAATGGCTGTCTGGGCAGCTATGTAAACGAGCAGAAAGATAAGAATCAACTCTGTGAATGCATTACGCTCAACAAACATTATGGGAATAGCAGCCATAGCTGCAAGCTGCATACTCCACGCCCTGGTCTGTTGCAAATAAGCAAAAATTAGAATCCCGAACGCAAGCACTTCTGCGAAGAAATTGATCGTGTAACCAACTCTTGATAGAAACAGAAAGCCTCCTCTGTGGAATCCGCTAAACAAAACTACTAGATTTGCTAAACCCTCAACAAGCAAACCCGCACCCAGCAGAATGAAACTAAAGTTTAGGTAAAGCAGAGTGCGCTCTTTAGATAAAGTGTAACCCTTCATCGCTTGAAAGGCAACAGCGATCGCAATTGCGAAGCCAACTAATTCCATTAAAGAGTCGAAGCCAAAGAACCCGATAGCCGTCGCCAATCTATCTCCCAAGTTGCTGGAGAGGAGTAGGGATACTTCAGCGTTATGCATCAACCGCCCGTAACTAAATGTAGGATGAGGATGGGGTTAGGCAGTAGCTAACTGTACCAGCTTCCCCTGAACAAAGAAGCCTTTCAGTCCACAGCTATCGCAACGAGCGCCCAATTGAAGGTCGGATCCTTCTTCGTAGTATATGTTGAGAGACTCAAAACCGCATCTGGGGCATAAGTGCCCCGTTATCTTATCCATCACTACCATACAACATATGCAAGAAGAATGCTATAGATTCAAGAGATGAGTGAATATGATCCTTCATTCTCCTATCTACATACCGAGTTGGAAGCTTTGACACCTTCACAGATCGATATGCTCCCGACGATACGCTGTCCATGCTGCGACTCTGAAACTATGCAAACGACGCGCACCGAGTATAACGTTGATAATTTTGGATCCGTACTGATGAACGCGACGACCTGCCAAAAGTGTGGTTACAAACACACTGACATCTTGTCACTGGAAAGGAGAGAGCCAATTCTTGTAAAGGTGAGAATTAATTCGCTTGCCGACCTAGACATTAAGGTTATCAAGTCAGGAACCGCTACGATCACGATTCCTGAATTTGGAGCAACGATTACCCCCGGGCCCTTCAGTGAAGGATTCATCACTAATGTGGAAGGTGTCCTAGAGCGTATGGAAGACGCGCTTACGTTCATGTTGAGTTCCGCTGAGGGAAAACGTCTAAAAAGGGGAGAGAAAATGCGAAAACAGATGCGGACATCAAGAGAGTCTAAACCGAATTTTACCCTAATAATAAAGGACCCGTTCGGGAATAGTGGCATTGTTTCTGCAGATTCATCCAAGATTGAAAAACGTAGACTCACGAAGAGAGAGCTGGAGAGAGTGAAGTTCGGTCAATACGTGCTTGACACTTCCGGAGTTTCCAAATAAACTAGAGTGCGAAATCATTGGACAAGATCGGATGGGCCAACGGCATTCTAATTGACACTGGCAGGTCTCGTCTAATCTTTGATCCTACGCCGGGAAGGCGGCTTCACCAGGATTGGAACGTGTTCATCACCCACGCTCATTCTGATCACACCTACGGATTTGGGACGTCAGGAAAGAAATATTCCACACGCGAAACTCTTCACATCCATCAAGCTTTGAGAAGACGTGAAGTAAAAAAAGCTCAAACCCTTCAAATCAATGAATCAGTCAAAATTGGCGATGCCGAAGTTATGGTTCTAAATGCCGGGCACATGCTGGGTTCTTGCCAGTTTGAAGTCAAAACACCGAAATTCACAGCTATCTACACGGGGGATATCAATTGCGTTGACACCCTCACAACAAAAGCAGCTGACCTCAAATCATGTGATTATTTAATTATCGAGGGAACCTACGGTCATCCATCATATCTCTTTCCTCGCAGAAGTACTATGTATGCAGACATAATCAGATGGACCATGACTGAAATTAAGAACGGGAAGATTCCAACTTTTCAAGTGTACTCGTCAGGAAAACCACAAGAAGTGATACGCCTATTCAACACGTATACTCAGATCCCTGTGGTCTGCAACTCATCAATATCGCGAGCGAACGAAGTCTATGCTGAGAGCAATGTTGATCTTGAATTCCTTGATTCATCCACTCCAGAAGGAAACAAAGCTTTGAAGACGGGTGATTGCGTGTACGTGACCACAGGGCGTTCTGATCATCTACCTCACAACGCTTCTAAGGCAGTTGCTACGGGCTGGGCGATTCGGCAAGCCTTCCGCACTTCAACGGCCTTCCCATTAAGCAGCCACGCTGATTTCGATCAACTCATACATTTTGTGAGTCAAGTAAATCCGAGAAGAGTCTACATCTTTACTGGATACACAGAAATTTTGGCAAGACAGATTGAAGAGAGATTAGGTATTGAAGCCGGTCCTCTTCCCACGATAACCCAAACTAAACTATTGGACTTCAATCAAGCTTCCTGATTCCAACTGAAGAAGCTTATGGCTTCAAGGCAAAATATATGAAGAGACTAACTCCGATAAGCCCGATCGACATCATCAGCACAATCTCCGGTCCAACCTTAATCCCCGGAGTATCCTCTTCGAAGAATCGCAGCAAACCCGCGCTCGCCGCTGGCATAGGAGCTTCTCGCTTGCGTCTTTTTTCTCGTGCTGATGACAAGATAGTCTCACTGTGTAGGGGGGTTGAATGAAAGAATTAAAGTTTCTTTCTAACCCTTACCGAATCCTGATGTATTCATAAGCGCTTCTGGCGGTTGGGAAACAGTAGTGAACATTCTGAAACTCGTTTCTGAAATCTCTGACGTCTTTTTTCACTTTGGTTGGATCTTCTTTATCGATTACTATGCGTTTAATGAATTCAGCAACCTCCTCCATTTCTGATTTCTTCATTCCAATTCTAGTAATTTCTGAGCTACCTATTCTGATGCCTCCCGGATTCGTGTAATGCCTTCCAGCTTGAATGTCGCCGGGCAGCAGTTGTCTATTTACGATAATGTTTGCTTTCTCCAATGCTCTCTCCATATCGCCACCTAAACCGTACTTTGTCACGTCAACTGCGAGTTGGTGAGATTCGGTGAAGCCGTTACTCTCGCCCAGCACCTTTAGTCCTCGTTCATGTAATGCTTGACCTAGACTTTTTGCATTAGAGATGACTTCTTGTCCGTATTGCTTTCCAAATTCCATCATTTCGGCGAAGGCGATTGCTTTTCCTGCCAAATTGTGGAGATGGTGATTGCTAGTGTTAGAGGGGAAGGTTGCTTTCTTAATTTGTTCGCTATATTTCTCGAATGAGATTACCGTTCCTCCCTGGGGACCGAATAATGTCTTGTGGGTGCTGAGACAGACAGCGTCAGCACCTTCTCTCAGCGGATCTTGGAAGTGTCCTCCTGCAATTAGGCCAGCGACATGTGCGGCATCATATGTGATGTTAGCTCCGATGCTGCGAAATGTGTCAGCTAATTCTCTAATTGGATGTGGAAAGAGGAAGAGACTGCCTCCGAACATAGCAAGTTTTGGTGGTTTCTTCTCCTCTTTCACCATTTTCTCAATTTTCTGTTTAGTCTTATCAACGTCAATGTTCATTTTCGTCCGGTCAAACGCGAAATAATCAACATCTAATCCACGAACGGCCCCTGCGGTTCCGGAGAAGTCCTTCCTGCCTGTTGAGATGTGTCCACCGTTTGGTATGGCTAATGCAAGCATTCGGTCGCCAGGGTTCGTGAACACCGTGTATACGACTAGGTTGGCGCAGACTCCTGAGACGGGTCTGACGTCCGCGAATTCTGCATGGAATAGTTCCTTGGCTAATTCTATGCAGAGTTGTTCAACTTGATCTATATACACGCATCCTGCGTAAACTCGTTCCCCAACCCATCCAAACGGAGACTGGATGTTAGTCCTTGTCTATTCCGCGTAGCGGTTCCCGAAGTCTGAAACGATTGCTTCACGAACCGCTGGGCTAGGGACGTTCTCTGACGCGATCAGCGGGATTGATTGGGAGAACCATTGGTGGTGCTGTTCAAGGAGTTGCAGCACTTTATCTTGGCTCTCCTTTGGAGAGATTATTCCAAACACCTCTACTAGAAGAGAAAGAGTTGTGTCTCTAAAGTCCTTCCTATGGGATTCAAATCATGTTAAGAAAGCAGAACGGCTTAAATGCCCTTGATTGCGTAGAACTTGGATCTAATCAGTCGCTATGGGGTCACGATAATGACATCGTTACCTTGAATTTTAACCTGGTACGTTGGTTCAGACGTCTTGGGAGGAGGATTCAAAACCTTTCCTGTCGTTACTTCGAATTTACCCCCATGCCATGGACAGGTGACAACTTTGCCCTCCAATGTTCCTTCATTCAGAGGCGCCCCTCTATGAGTACACGCGTTTTCGATAGCGTAAATTTTTCCGTCCACATTAACGATCAGAATCTGCTTTCCTGCTACTTCCTCTAACTTCATAGTTCCTATGGGATAATTACTAACCTGGCCAATTTTTTGCTCAGGCAAACTTGACGACCAAGTATAGGCACGCCTATTTGCATTCTTAAGACTAGCGTTCTCGGCGTGTCCAAAGTTGTTCATTGACGTTGCCGGTATCCTAGTGCGATAAGAGGGGGTGCAGCTTAGGGCGAAGTTCCTTACTCCTCGAACGCCGGAGCAGCTCGTCAAGATCGTCTTCTTCGTCAACATCGAACGCCACTCCCTCGATTTGGAGAATGCTGCAGGAGACTCCTTTCTTCTTAGTGAGGTTGAGATGTTTTTGAAAACTGTCTTTGCCGAAGGCGAGTTTAATCAGGCCTGGGACTTGCATTAGGATTGCATTCGTACCAGTTTTGTCCTTTGACGGGACAAGAACTATCGGATGACCGGCTGCTCCATTGACGATTTGATCAACTTCTTTTGCTGTAAGAAATGGTAGATCAGCATGAATTATTAGGACCGGTGAATCGTTTGGCAAGTTTTTCAGAGCAAAATTTAGTGCCCTATTGAGACCGTGCCGATGGCCTTCCCAGAGAAAGGTTGCTCCACACTTCTGAGTAATTGACTTGACTCTTCTATCTGCACAGACAACCGTGACTGAGCTGACTCTTCGAGCCTCTCTAAGAGCATATAATACTTTGACTAGCATAGCGATTGTC
>CAYWMG010000414.1:0-6398 GCA_964459245.1 uncultured Candidatus Bathyarchaeia archaeon | reverse complement strand
AGTGCGATCAGGTTTCTGAATGATCCGTTCATTATCTTTACGCGATAGGGCTTGTCGCTATTGTCGCCCATTACCATCACTGTGTATTCTCCTCGAGAGGATTCGACTCTGCCAACAGCTTCACCTTCAGGCGCAACCAGCGGGGCTTTTCTAGCTATTGGTCCCTTGGGAATTTTCTCCAGAGCCTGCCTGATGATGCTAATGCTTTGCTTCATCTCTTCGAACCTCACAAGGAATCTAGAGTACGAGTCGCCTTCTTGGAAGGTTGGTATCTTGAAATCTAAATCGGCATAAGCGCCGTATGGTTCAAGCTTTCGCACGTCGCATTCCACGCCAGAGCCTCGTAGTACAGGCCCCGTCACGCCAAGTTTTATTGCATCCTCTCTCTTCAAGACTCCGATGCCTTTAGCACGCGCGATCACGAGTGGATTACTGAAGAAGATTCTATCGTATTCTACTAACCGCTTCTCGAAGTAGTCTAGCAGCTTAGTAAGCTTAGTTTCAAATCCTGATGGGAGATCTCTTCGGGGGCCTCCGGGCGGGAGGAATGAATATGTCAGTCTGGCACCGGTTAACCATTCTGCGAGTTCTATGAATAAGTCACGATCGCCAAAGGCCCACATGAAAATTGTTGTATGCCCGGAGAAGACGCCTGCATTGATCGCCAACCAGTAAAGGTGACTCATGATTCTATTCATCTCAGCAGCAATTGTGGCTATGTACCTGCCTCTAGGCGGTACTGTGATTCGCTGAAGTTCTTCCACTGGCAGGACGTATGCCCAATTCAAGTGGATGGCATCAATGATGCATGGTCTCTCTAGGTGGGGAATATTGCTTACATAATTTCTATATTCCGCAATTTTTTCACACCCGCGGTGTACGTATCCTATATCGGGATCTATACTAACGATGTAGTCTCCGTCTACGCGCATCAATAATCTTACGTGGCCAGATCCAGGGTGTTGTGGACCGACGGAGACATCAAGAGTTGACGGGTCCTCTGTTTTCGACATCGTCAAGTTGGAAGTTGGAGGGTTAGCTGTCATCGTTGGCCGATCTCCGGGAATTTTATGTCTTTGAGCATGGGGGGTGGGCCTTCCCAATTGTCGAGGGTTAACAATTTCCTCAAGTCCGGGTGGCCTTCGAATTTGACTCCGAACATTTCAAACGTTTCACGTTCGTGGAAGTGTGCACTTTGCCAGATGGAAACAGCTGAAGCAATAGATGGATTATCGCGCGGCAGTTCAGCCTTGAGTGTTACAATCAGGTTTTGCAGTTCTGGTTTTGAGAGCGATCCTAGAAAATAGAGCACTTCTATTTTCTTATGGGTTGGGAAGTCGATTCCAGCAACGCCCTTCAGGTGATCTAGTCCAAGTTCGTCTCGCATCCATTTCCCTATTTCTAGAAGGTGGTCTTTGTCGAAAGTGATCGTCACACGAAGGTGCCTTTCTATTTTCGCGTCTTTGACGGAGTCGGAGAAGTTCGTTTTAGTCCTGTTAATGATCGTTTCTTCTCTCGTAATTTCCTGATTCATTAGGTGAATACCTCTTCTCTTCTAATCTTTTCGCGGAGTTTACAAATCCCATTTAGGAGTGCCTCTGGTCGTGGGGGGCATCCAGGCACGTAGACGTCCACGGGGAAGAGTTTGTGTACGTCATTGACGATACTGTAAGAATCATGAAAGAGTCCGCCTGAACAGGCGCAGTCGCCCATGGCTATGACGTATCGTGGCTTAGCCATTTGTTCGTAGACGATCTTTAGCCGCTTGGCCATTTTCTTTGTAACGGTTCCTTCTACGATTAGGAGATCACATTGTCTGAGGCCTCCTGCCACGGCTTGCATGCCAAATCTCTCCGGATCTAGGCGGGGGCCCATCATTGCGCCGAACTCTGCACTACAGCATGCTGTAGTAATGTGGACAGGCCAGAGCGCGTACATCCTGCTCCAATTGATCAGATACTTGATAGGGCCAGAACCGGTGACTGTCTGAACGATCTCACTCATCTTGCCGATCCAGGCTCCGATAAAATCTTGAAGCGTTTCTTGGCTCATTGTTTGGGGGCCCCGTGCTTTTGATGTGATAGTTTATTGAAAAAGTTTGTTCGGTGTCGCATCACCCAGTAACGGACATGGAATTAAAGCAGTTATCCCAGTTTCTTCAGTGCGGCTACAACTTCCTCTGTGTGTTGGGTGACGTCAACTTTTGGGAATATATTAGCTATCTTCCCATTCTTGTCTATGATGAAGGTAACTCGATTAGTCATTGTTGGGGGATCTCTGAGAACTCCGTAGGCTGTGGCAATTTTTTTATCCGGATCGCTCACAAGTGGGAATGGTAGATGGTATTTTTCTGCAAATTTCTTATGTGAATCTACGTCGTCGAGGCTGATGCCGACTATTTCAGACCCCATTTCTCGAATCGCTTTCAGGTTGTCTCTAAAGCTACAGGCCTCTTTCGTGCATCCCGGAGTGTCATCCTTTGGATAGAAGTATAGGACGACGTTCTTTCTGCCATGAAGGTCTGTTAGCTTTGATCCATCTGATGTCGGACCATAAAAGTTCGGTGCAGTGTCGCCAACTTTCACCTTTATCTCCATAGGTTATTGATCCTCCTAATCTAGCGCACGTTCGTTTACTGTTCGCAAACGTGACAGGAGTTGACGTCGAACTCTGGTTCTAGCCTCTTGTGCAGTTCGCACATGTATCGGTTCCGACGGAGATATTCACACGCAGCTTCAATCTTACTCATAATCTCCATGGGTTGCGCTTTATGAGAGACCATTTTGGCTATTTCACTAGTTGCTTGATCTATCTCCGTGATGCCGCTGAGCCTTATTGCCCTTCCGCGTTTATGATGAAGGTACTTGCTGACGGCGGGTTGTGTGACTCCAAGGCATTTGGCAGCTGCTTGTTGCGTCATACCGTGCTCTTCGACAAGTCGTTTGACGACTAGTGCACGTATGGCTGGTATAACGGATTTGGAAGCCAGCTCCTCTGGAAGTATCATTGGCATTGGGGATTCCCATCTAAGTTATGACGCACGTTATATAAACGTGCTACGTCCCATTGGCTTCATTTTCCACCTAACGAGGGTGAGGGGTTTCCACTGCATTTCTAAAACTCGAACTGCGCCATGTCAGTGCCTATAATGAGGGTGCCGCCATAGGCAGTTGTCGCTTGAGAAGTGAACTCGTTCTCTCTGGTCTCGTTCGGTGGTGGTAAATGGAATAGTACGAGGCGTTTCGCGCCAGCCTCCTTTGCCACATGGCCTGCGGTTCGTGCAGTGGAGTGTCGAGTTAAGACGGCAATTGCCGCTTGGTCTTCGAGGAATGTTGCCTCGTGCAGGAGCATGTCAACATCCTTCGCAAGGGCCACAACGGCAGAGGAGTATGCCGTATCGGCACTATAGCAGAAAGAGCATCCATCTAACTCGACTCGAAAGGCCAGTGTAGGGATCGAGTGAATTGTTGCGCAGGTTGAAATATTGTCAATCTTGCTGCCGAAGTTGAGTTCATGGATGGATAATGGGAATGTGAAAAAGGAAGGTGGCGTATTTGTGCATTCCATCAGTTTGTGAAAGGTATCTTTGAAACCAGGCGGTCCATATAGGTTCAATTCTTCTCGCCGACCATCTATCTGTACAGCCCATAAGAACGGTATAAGATCTGAAATATGGTCTGCGTGAGGGTGCGAGATGAATAATTGGCGAATTCTGTTTGGGTCTACTTTGGAAATTCTTAGATTGTGGAGTGAGCCTGGTCCAACGTCAAATAGCATCGAATCTCCAAGTAGGAATGAGGGGCATGCACGTTTTGCACTAACTGCGGAACCTCCAGAGCCAAGAATCATTAGTTTCAAAGGACGCAACCGCTTGTCTTATTGTGGTTGTAATGAATATGGCTTGGGGTACACTTGCAATATTAGACTCTCTTGACATGGCTTTTTTGAGGGTGCCTGACCATGCTCTTGGAGTGTGGTTAGTCTCATCGCTTTTTACATAGTCTTGCTTCTTCATGCAGTCGCTTGTCCGAGGGTAGATGTTTGTCCTTCGACCGTAGAAGCATCTGCGCCTACTTGTCTGTCAAGTGGAAGAAGGCTCGATTGTTTTGTTATCCGTTACTTGTTGCAGTGGCGATTAGGGTTATTGGGGCTCTTTGGCTTTTTCACTTGCTAAGCATAGATGGAGTATTCCATACACCGTGGATGGATACGCAGACGAGTGTAATCATCGGATGGAAAACCATACCGGTTCCGGCAGGTTCGTCAAGCTGGCTGTGGCTGTTTAACGCTTATGATAGCCCTCACTTCCCCTTAATCGCAATGTTGGGGTACGACCACCCTAACTTCGTGTACCCTCCAGGATTTCCTGCTCTTATTCGTCTGACTGCTTTGTTCACTGGCGATTATTGGTTTGGAGCATTTATTGTCACGCAAGTATTTGCTCTCGCGAGCATCGTCGCATTTCAGTTGCTTGCAGAAGAATACATGCTCCAGAGGGAAGCGCTTTATGCTACTCTTGTTATGTCGACTTTTCCTTATATCAGCGTATTCACAACTCTCAGTTATTCCGAATCTGCCTTCTTGTTCTTCGCAATCTCCACATGGTATTTCTACAAGAAAGGCCGAATTGGCACTTCGTCGCTGCTCGCAGGATTCACGAGTGTAACAAGAATTTACGGCTTCGCAATCGTTCTGCCAATTTTTTTGAGCATTGTTAAGTGCAAGTCTTATCGCAAACTTTTCTATTTACTAATTCCTGTAGCGTTCATATTTTCGTGGTTGTTCTTCTGTTTTCTCTCAACCGGAGATCCTTTAGTTTCTTGGACTGACCAACAATATTGGGTGTTTGATTCCAAGGCCAGTTTGGGTCAATATGTTCTTTCTGAAACAGTCCGAGGGATCAAGGGATCGCTTGTTATCCATCCGGCAATTCTCGTTGTGGTCGCCCTTTTTGCATTTCTTGTTTTGAAGACTTGGCAGGTTGATCGCTTCCTTTGGGCTTATGCTGTAAGTCTCTTCGGCGCGGTCGTCTTCACAACAGCAAATCATCTCTCGCTGTTGAGGTATTTTCCGTTCATCTTCCCCATTTGGTTGACTCTTAAAGTGAGAAATCCTGTGGTTGTAGTCGTTTGCGTTGCATTTTTTGTACCTGTGGTTTTGATATTTTGGCTGTATAATATTTCTGCGATTTTCATTGGATGATTTTTTCATTTCTTGACATTGGCCACGTATAGGTTTCCGGGCAAGTCAATAGCAGTAGCGTGTGTGATTTATGGTGTTTGACTTTTGAATTCGATGAGTCTGTCTCTGAATTTGATGCTTGCGTGGCTGCCGTTACAAAAGGGCATGTTGTTCGAAGCTCCACAGCGGCATAGCGTTACGCGGTTCCGTACTTCATAGGGGATGCCATTCTCAGATTCGATTCTTACGCCTCCGCGAACCCACAATGGTCCACTGCAACCAAGCGCCGGGTCTTCAACGAGACCGATGGAAGGCGGGAGTTTATGTTCAATCTCCTTTCCCGTCTTCTTGTCATGTAAGACCAGTCGTCCTGCGGGGCAATGGTTAGCCTCCCTGATCGCCAGATCGCGAGCTTCCGGGTTGTCCGTCTGCTCGATCAGGCCCCAAATTTTACCTCCAGGGTCGCAGAATCGCGCGAAGGCACAGAGTTGTTCAGCGTCGCTAAGAGTCATCGTTGGTCCGTCAAATCTTTCTGATTGTCTCGCAAGTGGCGTGCGACTTGCAGTCTCCCTTCCGTTGAATCTAACTTTCTCGTGAGTACCATCACAGAATGGCTTAGTCTCTGAACGTCCACAACGACAAAGCGCGTAATCCGATTTTGTATCGAACGTTTTACCCTGTTTCCAATCCCAAGAAAAGCCCTCCTTGTTGGGCGTAATTATTTGCATGGTGAGAGGAATGTTGCCTGAGACCATGTATGGTCCGTCCTTGGATACAACGATCCTTCTTTCCTTCTGAGATGTTGTCATATGAGGTCAATTCCGGCAATTGAGGAGGCGTACTAATGCTCCTCCGACACATAAGTAAGTTGCCAACACGCTTATTCAAGTGCGACCTCTAATACAGATCACCTAATTTATGGAAGAATTAACTTCTCACAATATTGCAGAATGATTAAACTATCAACGAACGCTTCATCGAGTTTGAACTTCCTCGGTTTTTGTAGTTCTGCATCTGTAGATGGCGCTTTTACCCTTTGATTTGATCAATTCCCATTCTAAGGGGTGATACTCTTCTAGATGCTTTGGAATATCGTCCAGAAATTCACGATTTGTAGTGTAGCTTGGTTCTTTACAGAATTTGCAGGTGAAATAAGTCCTCTTTCTCATACCTTGCTACCTCTATTGAGCTCCGAACTAAAATTTTCTCTCGGCAGG
>CAYWMG010000413.1:0-3425 GCA_964459245.1 uncultured Candidatus Bathyarchaeia archaeon | reverse complement strand
TTCAATTTCTGCCGACAAAAAAACGTAATGGAACATATATGTACTATAGACAGAACGTTCATATACCATGGACTCAGGAGTTGAGCGCAGGCGAGTGGGAACGAAAACATGGTAGACATAGAGGATGGAGAGTACGTTATTACTGACCTCAAGTTTAACGGTACGGAAGCAAAGTTAACGCTAGTGAGCCGTTCCAGTAAGATCAAACTCGTTTAATGATTATCAGGATGTAGACTTATTGGAACCGGCGAACATCATGCTCACGTACGTTCATGTCAACTCTCGAGGTTTTTCCGAGCTCCCTGAAGCAGCATCGCTTGGCAAAGTGGTTAGAAGGAAATATTCAAGGATCGCCTCTTTAGAAAAAAAGCTAGAGATCTTTCAGAAAATTCTGGACCTTCAGACACAATACCGCCAACTCTTGGGTGTCAAAGAGTTGGATAGATCCACCTACGAATTTGAAGGAAATTATGAACGGTTCAATCAGAAGTACAATTTGACTATTGGCAGAACATCCTGGGACGCCTCTATACAGAAACGAATTGAGCCCACTACGAAGAACGCGAAGTTGCTGGCTGATAAGAACGTGCCCGGTTACACAATTTTTGACCAGGCACTGAATGCTGGGGCAAGAATCATGCCCTCGGCGTTCAACACGGAGATCAACTGCCCAAACTCAGGCTTCCTCTCATGGAGACCTTTGAGCACCCCATTCAGTGAACCGTCATTTACTGGAGTGAGACTGAAGAAGTTGGAAGACGTAGACGAAGCTAAGATGGCAGGTCTGATTAAGAAAGTTGCCATGTGGTACGGTGCATCCCTCGCCCGAATAACGTTGCTCGACAGAAGATGGGTTTACTCGCATTGGTATGACGAGAATTCTTCGCCTCACAGAAATCCCCGGATCGTTTTCTCTGATGAATCCGGCTACGAAGAATACTCAAAACCCACCCAACTTGAAGACGGAACTCTGATAATACCCAAAGAGATGAAATACGTAATCGCACTCGGTTTTGAGATGGACTACCACGCGATGAAGACTGCGCCTGCCCCTATCTCCCAAGCGGGCACCAACATGTACGGGTACAGAACGATTGTTCAAACGGTGACTTCGCTAGCAGAGTTCATTCGCGGGCTCGGCTACAATGCTATACCCAGCTCGAATGACACGGCACTCAACATACCGTTAGCAATCGACGCAGGACTAGGGGAAGACGGCCGCCTGGGCGGACTGTTGACACCAGAATATGGTCCGCGAGTAAGACTTGCAAAGGTTATCACAGACCTCCCACTGCTGCCGGATAAACCAATCACGTTTAAGGCACATGAATTCTGTTACCAGTGCAAGAAATGCGCTATCAAGTGTCCAAGTAACGCTTTACCACGCGGAGCCAGGACCAGTGGCTTCGAGAGAAACGATGTGGAAGCACCAACCATTTCAGAAAACTTGGGCCCGTTCAGATGGATAAGAAATGGTGAACGATGCAGAACCTATTGGGCAGAGGTGGGCACGAACTGCGGCGTATGCACACGAGTATGCCCATGGAACAAACCTTCAGGATTCCTGCATTCACTGGCTAAGTGGACTGCCATAAATGGAGGACCACAGGCTAGACGTATCCTCATCAAACTAGACGATATGCTCGGGTACGGGAAGCAAATGAGGGCTGACGAATGGTGGAACAGTTAAAAAAAGGAAATGGGATGGTTCAGAGTTTTAGAAACAGCATCCATGGCACGCCAATCGCGATGTAGACTATGAAGAATAGGATGCCGAGTATCAAGCCGTAAACCCAGAAATCCTTCCCTTTGACGTACCCGCTTCCATAGTATATTGGCGAGGGGCCGGTTGCGTAAGGAGTTAGTATTCCCATCATGCCAAAAGTGTAGCTGAACAGCAGAGCCCACGCGACGGGTGACAATCCAGGCACCTTGACGGCCACCGCCAAGAAGACTGGAAGAAGAGCAGTCGTATGGGCGGTTAAACTTGCGAACGCGTAGTGTAGAAAATAGAAGACGCCGACCAAGAGTACAATCGCAACGACAAGGTTCAACCCCTTAAGGGTTGGTTCAACCAGTTTAGCGACCCAATCAACGAACTTCACTCTGGCGAGGCCGTCGGCCATCGTCACCAATGTTGCAAACCAGACGAGAACATTCCATGCCTGCTTATGTCCAATCACGTCATCCCACGAAACCACTCCAAGAATGACCATGAGAGCCACCCCCAAAACTGCGGTTGTAGTTGCGTCAACATACTGAGTTCCCCCAATCCAAAGCGCCAAGGCGAGAATAACAAGCCCGAGTAGGGTAAGCTCTTTCCTTGTTATCTTACCCATCGCCTTCAGCTGCTGCGAAGCCCATCTCGGCGCTTCAGGAGACGACTTGATCTCAGGTGGATAAATTTTGTAGAGAAGAACTGGAACTAGAAGGAAGAGGATGATCCCCACAGGCAAAAATCCCAAGAACCAAGTCGTCCATTGAATGGATACCTTCAGCGTAGTGTTAATGATCCCAACGGCCAAGACATTTGGTGCAAGGCTGGTCAAGAACATGCTGCTTGTCACGCATGTTGTTGCGAGCGCAGTGTACATGATGTAAGATCCAAACTTTCTAGCAGTCTCACCCGGGTGAGAGTCGTAAAGTCCCGGCATGTTAGAGATGATCGGATAGATCGTACCGCCACTCCTAGCGGTGTTTGATGGAGTGAACGGGGATAGAACCAGATCTGAGATAGCGATCGCGTATCCTAATCCTAGAGTCTTCTTCCCCAATCGTTTAATCAGCGTGAGGGCCGTTCGCTTTCCAAGCCCTGTCTTGGTATAACCAACAGCGAACATGAAGGCGGCAAAGATGAGCCAGACCGTTGTATTGGAGAACCCGCCTAACGCCCAGCTTACAGATCCAGAGGGCGTTGGAGCAACCCAACCGGATACTGCGCCGATTACAACGCCAATCAGACCTACGGCTGCAGCGGGAATCGGTTCAGTTATCACGCCTGCAATCACGGCAGCAAACAATGCGAAGAAATACCATGCATTACTGGAGAGACCTGCTGGTGGCGGAACGAGCGCGATTAGAATTCCCACAATAATCGGAATAACGCCTTTCAGTATTGTTCGCGTTCTGTTTGTGTCAGCCATTTTTTTCCCAAAACGCCAAAGACGCTGCCTCCGATAAAAACTCTCTCAACCATTTCAGCAGTCAAAATTCAATAAGCGACATATCGCAAACTAGGACAACTAATCAGACGTTTTCGCGGGTAACTGATTGACGAAGTAAGGCGGTTAACAGTGGCTCAGACTGGAGAGGTTTTCATTCACGTACACACCTTAGGGAGTTGGAAGCGAAATAATCAAGTCGAGGATTAGGTGATGTCGTCAATTTGTTGGTCGATGTGCAACTGATAACTTTACCACGTCAGG
>CAYWMG010000412.1:0-3404 GCA_964459245.1 uncultured Candidatus Bathyarchaeia archaeon | reverse complement strand
TTGGCGTTTATGAAATCCAGCTGCATTGATTGGCGTGCGGCTTTGATGACTTTCAACGCAACGCTGGATTCTAGGTTCGCTTTATCGGCAACTTCACGAATTGGTGCGACCGCTAATGATTCAACAGAGTCGAAGCCTGCTTCGGTAAGTTTTCCGGCTGTAACTGGCCCGACGCCTTCAAGATCTAGGATGCTCTCGATCTTCTCAACTTCATCAACCTTCTCAACCTTCTGCTCCTTAGAACCTTTTTCAGTAACCTTTTCTTTCGTCTCTACCATTTCAACAGCCTTCTCATCAATTTTTTCAGTTTTCTGTGTAGACTTACCCACTTTATCAGACAATAATGATCAGAGAAGCTTCCGGTTCGATTAGTAAATAACAAGACAGGGCCACAACAAAACCCAGAGAGACACGAGTGTAAGTAAACCTTGAAGGAACGCATGGTTCAAGAAAGGCAATGGTGAAAACGCGTGCGCTATTAGTATGAAACGACCAGTATGGAAAGAAGGGCCGGAGGCCATGAGTAAAGAACGATATGAACGGGGTTGGAGAAAACTAAAGGCTATTCATGGTAAAACGGGCGAACGAGTCATGCAGGGTCTTCACCCTGTCGCTCCTGATCTTGCACGTTACATAATTGAATTTGCCTTCGGCGAGATTTATTCGCGCCCAGGCCTAGATTTGAAGTCTAGGGAGATAGCAACCGTTGCAGCCTTGACCGCTCTAGGTAATGCTGAGCCTCAACTAAAAGCTCACATTCGCGGAGCCTTGAACGTGGGTTGTACTCGTCAGGAAATAATTGAGCTAATCATCCAGATGGCCGTTTATGCGGGATTCCCAGCTGCGCTCAGAGCCATGAACACTGCTAAAACTGTCTTTCAAGAACGCGACCGGAAAGTCAGGGCGAGCAAAGGTAACAGGACACGGGATAGTGCGATAAGGTAGTTTGTCGAGAACAGTTTGGGATTCTTATATCGTTAGGCTAATGTTTTGGAGTTGTTTTACTTGGAATTTGATGGCAAGATTGCAATCGTAACTGGGAATTAAATGTCCTTTCCAGCGAAATCTGCAGACTGTTTTGAGACGTGCATGTCTTAGATCGGAAACGGCGTATTTTGCGTTTTAAAACAGTTTTGAAACAAATTCTGAGCCTTTTTGACTAGCGTTTTAAAACCGTTTCCAATTTGGGAATGGGAAGTTACTAGGCACTGTGTTCAGTAGCTGACCTTACGCGGAGACCAAGAGGTGGTTAAGTAGCCTTTAGCTAGGTACCTATGTTTTCGAAACGTTCTGGAACAGAGTAACATCTCGCTGTTTCGAGCTGCTGGAGAGTAATTTAGCGTCCGACTATGCATTCTTAATGGAATAATTTACGAAACTAATATTCCTCTAAGAATATCGTTCTCAACCATGCTTTAAATATGTCATATGGCATGGGATTTCTGATCCTGCGAGGTTTGCTAGATATGTCACGAGAAAAGAGCGTAGCCATCTTCTACGAACATCCTGAATGGTTCAACTCACTGTTTTCTGAGCTTGATAAGCGTGGAATTGAGTATGACCGTCTGGTCGCTCATGAACATTACTTTGACCCGACCGAGCGCAGCTGTAAGTATGACCTCATCGTAAATCGAATGAGTCCATCGGCTTTCACTCGAGGCCATTCTCAGGCGATATTCTATTCGTTGGAATACTTGGCATATCTAAAGGCGATTCAGGCTAACGTTCTCAATGGTTATGATGCCTACGTTTACGAATATTCGAAGGCAAGGCAACTCAATCTTCTAGAACGGTTGGGTCTACGTCACCCTCGTGCAAGAGTCATAAATCACCCATCACAGGCGTTTGGGGCAGCGAAAGGTCTAACCTACCCGGTTATTATAAAACCAAATATTGGCGGAAGCGGAGCGAAGATTGTACGCTTTAACACCCCCGAAGAACTTGAAGCAACGAGTAAAAAGGGTTTGATTGATCTGGGAATCGATCAGACCGGCCTGGTACAGGAATACTTGTCCGCGGAAGATAACAGCATAGTCCGCGTTGAAGTATTGAACGGACGATACCTCTACGCCATTCGCCTATTCTTGAAACCGGATGAATTCAACCTCTGCCCCGCAGACTATTGCAGAAACCCAGGTAAGGCTAAGAATGGACAGGGAATGGCTGATGGTGTGTCGGGAAGAAAAGTTCCTGTGGAAGGATACGAGCCGCCAAGCAGCGTCATCAATGACGTGTTAAGAATCACAAGGGAGGCTCATATTGAAGTTGGCGGTGTTGAATACTTGATCAATTCAAGAGACGGACAACCGTACTATTACGACGTGAATGCTCTCTCCAATTTTGTTGCAGACGCACAGAACGTAATTGGCTTCGATCCCGTTCCCAAATTCGTGGACTACCTCCAGTACCGCGCTGGCATGAGAATAGAAGTCATGTCTCAACCGAGTCGCTCAAACAGACTCTATTAGAACGTGTACATACGTTTCTTTATACTCGCGCATCCTGCTGCGCATTTTCCCTGAACAATTAAGAGATCAATAGACTCGAGTTTTATCACTCGCTTCTCGCGTCTTTCGTTTCACCAAAACCACCCCAATTGCAATAGCAATTATTGCTATGAACGCTGCAACACGAAAATAGGTCGAGGTATTTTGTGGCGTATTTTCTGTTGATGTGGTTACTGAAATGGGAAGGACTACCACTTGTTGACTTGTCGATGTGACTAACGTAGTAGTCACGCTGGACGTCGTAGTGGTTAGGCTCATGCTCGTTATCGCAGTAGTGGGCGTGTAGGGTACCACGTTTACACTGAATAATAGTTGATTTGAGGCTAGGGCTCTCCCGCTCGGCCTGCCAATTACGTAGGCATTAACCTGCAACACCCAGGTACCCGTATCTAACGGTGCCGTGGCACTATTCACGATAGTAGTAGTTATGATAGGCTGCGTAAGAGAGGTGTAGACGCTTCTTGAAATCAAGGTCTGATTATGGCCGTCCGTCAGGTCTACTCGAATATCAGTAGAAATGTCAAAGACTCCGTCACAGACAACGGTAACTGTTGTTCTGACTTGAAACAGTTGGCCCGCTGGCGTAAAGTCAGGATGATCTGGTTTGAAGAAACTGAAGTGACAGGGAGTCTGGGAATAGGTTGGAGTAATGCCGACGAGTGCAGTTAGAATGGAGATGGCGAGTAGTATACTGAAGAGTTGCTTACTTCCCATAATCCGACCTGTCTGCCATTGTGTTCAGAGTTCAACGATTCAGGTGTGGAAAATTGTGGAGAAGAGTTCGTTGCTCATTTAAAATCCGAAGAGTAGTTGCAATATGCTAACTCGTTCCGTGACCTTCTGGGCGACACAAGCTTTGCAGGGCACATTATTGATAGTGGTCGCAGGATTCACTAC
>CAYWMG010000411.1:0-1872 GCA_964459245.1 uncultured Candidatus Bathyarchaeia archaeon | reverse complement strand
AACTGTCGCGGAAAGGCCTATCCTTTGGAAGTCCCTTCCTATCAGATGATGGAGGCGTTCCAGGGCTACTGATAGTTGGATTCCGCGTTCGTCTGTTGCGAGTTCATGTACTTCGTCGACAATCACCCATCTAACTTCTCGCAAATGTTCGCGCATTCGACGTCCTGGTAGGATTGCCTGAAGGGTTTCTGGAGTTGTAACCAACATGTCGGGAGGAGATTTTGCCTGATGTGCTCTCGTGCTAGGTGATGTATCTCCATGTCTCACTTCGACTTTGATGCCAAGCTCCTTCCCTATGTCCGTGACTCTCCTAAGGATATCGCGATTCAACGCCCTTAGTGGTGTCACGTAAAGGATTGAGATCCCTTTCATTTGATGTTCTGTGCGTTGCTCCATGAACATGTTGAAGACTGGTAGGATAGACGCCAGAGTTTTACCCGTTCCCGTCGGCGCAATAATTAGGACGTTCTTTCCTTGGAGGATTGAGGGAATAGAGATGTTCTGGATGTCGCTCGGTTCCTCTAATCCTACTCTTTCTAAATGGACGCGAATTGCGCGGTGCAATTGCGTGAAAGTATTGGTTAACATTTACGACCCTCTACGGTAACCACTCGATGGTTACTGAATTTTCATGTTCGTGAGAACGTAGTTTTCCTGCCTACGACGGTTTCTCATATGCGAGATAAACGAATATCAGAACAACCGCTAAGAACGCAAGGAAGGTGACCCCAATCTGGATCAGCCCCCAAAGCTCGTCCGTATCCAATTTTCACACTTGAGCCAGTCTTAGTCAGGTATCAATTTAAACACTACTCAAGGACAGAGTTCAAATTCCGGAATTTGTTGGGTCTGTCGATTTCTTCTCCTCCTTATCCACTGCTCTCCAACGATTAGTGATGCTTGAATATTCTCGGTCGCTTTTTGTAATTTTTTCATATTGATCTAATGCTTCTGCAATTCTTTGAGCAATTATGTGGTAACACAGACCACGCTTTTTCTCCATCACCCTAAAGTAATAATCATCACAGTAACAGAACGGGATTTCAGGGATTACCTGGTATTCTTCCTTCCGGCCTTGAACAACCCAGACTATGCGCCCACTAGGGTTAAAGTAGTATCTGCGAACCTTGCGTGTGTCCGCCAACTCTAAGCCATTGATGAATCGTTCCCCGAGAATTTTGGTTAATTTTTCTCGTAGCTCGGAGGGGACGGTATGATGTAATTTAAGTTCAGTATAGGCTTCATTCATTAACTCGTTTTCTAACTGATACGTGGTCTGCATCAACCTCAACGCCTTAGGCTAATTGGCAGTGTCGGTCTGTTCGTGATTCTGGATTTTACAGCTTTCAGGAAACGTTTTTAAGTTATCGTACTGCCTCTACTTTTTAGCGCTTGAAATTCTTCAGCGCGGTTTCGTTATGCTCCGGAGACTGATTCTCTGAGGCGAACACAATGTATCATCAAAACAAGAGTCAAATGCCGAAGTATGTGCTCACGGGCACTACCACGATGGGTGTCGTATGCCGCGATGGGATAGTACTTGGAACGGACACCAGAGCTACCCTCGGAACCTTCGTGGCCCATAAGCGTGCGAAGAAAGTCTATCCAATTGACGATCATGTAGCCATGACAATTGCTGGTGGAGTAGCCGACGCGCAATCGGTTGTCGAGATCCTGCGTGCCAATTCACGGCTCTACCGATTCGAAAATGGGCATCCTATACCCATTAGCGCTCTTGCAAGGTTAGCGGCGAACGTGTTGTTTTCCTCGAGATTCTATCCTTTCATTCTTCAGTCGGTAATCGGAGGCCTCGATGATCAAGGTGGACACATATTCGCGTTGGATCCACTCGGCAGCGTAACAGAAGAGAAA
>CAYWMG010000410.1:0-2204 GCA_964459245.1 uncultured Candidatus Bathyarchaeia archaeon | reverse complement strand
GTCCCTTTGACTTAGGTTCCAGAGGAGCGGGCTTTGGAGCGACCGCCTCTCGAATCTTCCTTAACTCTTCCAATATTTCATTATCAACTGACATTCAGATCAATCCAGGTATGGCCACTTGTGTGCTTATCTGTCTTACGAAGAGCGCTTTAACCTTGGGAAGATAAAAAAAATGGTCGTCGGTTGAACAAGCGCTCACTAGTGATTGCCAGTTTTTGGTTGCCTTAGCTGTAAAACATGTTGAGATCTTGAAGAAGGAAAATTAGAATATGACGGCCCAGTAGTATTGCCATAATTCCACTGACTTGACCTGACAAGAGACGCTACTACACAAATTGAGTGTAGCTACGTACGAAAAATGCTGGCGTGATCCTCCTGGATCCTATTCTGGAATACGGGCACACGAAAGTTGGCTGACCGAGCGGGCGTCATACCATATGGACTACATAACTCTAAGAATCTATAACCGCATCAATGGGTTTCTGGAGTTCTCCGACTGATGATTCTTGATCTGCTGAACTTTCTCCTTATGATGGTTGCCACTATCGGCCCGTTGTATATGGCATACAGGGTGAGAAAACGGAGCCAGCGGCTTTTCATGCTTACGACTCTCTTGGTGTCCTTCACCCTTATCCATGGATGCGCTCATCTGCTTGTATTCGTAGGTATGGATTTCATAGCGGGCGTTGTCTTCTGGCCAGCAAGCGCGGTTATCCTCCTGTGTTTCGGATTTTTCTATTGGAAGATGGGAGTTTAGTTTGACCGGGCTTTTCGAGAATTATTTGGCCTTTGGTGGTGTCGAGTTTTCAGCTAAAGCACTAGCTGAACTCGTCACATTAATTGCTCTAGTCGCCTCCTTTGTGCTCTTTGCTCTTCTCGCAGTGAGATTTCGTCACTCTGAAGGAGGTATCCTTGGAAGTTTCAAGTTGCAGTTCTCTATAGCAATTCTAGTTTGGATTATTGGAGAGATTTTTGAGTACATGAAATCCTTCGAGCTGGGCATGTATATTCACACTTGCTCGATGGCTCTCTTCGCGCTCTTCCTACTCTACAGAGTCAGAGGACTTTTGGGAAAATGACGTCTGTGGAACGCGTCTCGACTGGCGTAATGGGACTTAATCAGGTGTTGCGAGGGGGTATCCCGACTGGCTCTATGGTTCTCGTTACAGGGTCGCCCGGATCCGGAAAGAGTACGTTGGGGAAGCAGTTTCTATTTGATTCCTTAGCAAAGCAAAGGCCTGCGATCTTGGTCGATACATTTGAACCCCTAGAACTGGCCAAGGAAACAATGATATCATTTGAGTGGGATGGCGGGCTTCTTGATCGAATGATTTTCTTCGACTGCTACTCATGGCGGATAGGGGTTGTAAAGGAAAAATATTCAGCAAACCCAGCAAATCTCACCGAACTGAGCATTGCTCTAAGTGACGTTCTGAAGAACGAAATTCATCATGAGGCTCGAGCAAAATTGGTAATTGATTCTTTCTCGGACTTCCTCATTCATGCAGGGCCAGAAAAAGCACAGAAGTTTCTCGAAGCCATTAAGGCCAGGTTAGCAGAAAGAAAGGTTACTTCAATTGTAATCCTTGAAGAGGGAGTTCATGAAGACAGAGTCAATGCCGCGATTGAATACATAACAGACGGAACGATCAAAATGCGATATGAAGAGAAGGGACGTTCGTTAATGGTTAGCAGGATGCTGGGAACGCCCACCACGATCAAGTGGATGCCTTTCACCCTCTCGCGCGGGCTTGAGATGGCGATAGCGAACTACTTCAGCTGACCTAACTTAATTATGAACCCATATTAAACGACTTAAACCCAACACCACTTCCACGTGCATAGGTAACGCTTCTCGTAGCGTTGGTGTTACTTTTACTCTGAGTCACCCGAAAAGAAATGCGTAGGCGAAGGTTGGTTTCTTTTAGCGTATCTCCGTAATGCTATGACCGCTATACCGCAGCCAAGAACTGCGATGGACAGCGGAAGAACGAGGGCGGTGATGTCGCCATGCCTACTAGAAGTTGTCTCAGTAGACTTGCTTGCACTCGTAGTTGGATTGATTTGAGAGGTTGAACCAGTTGTTGATGAAGCATCTATCCGTAACGTCATGAGTACGGTGGTGTAGGGATTCCATATCGAGATGACAAAAGAGAGGCCATGACCGTCAGGACCGAAAGAATCAGGCAGCATGTAGCCGCCGT
>CAYWMG010000409.1:0-1958 GCA_964459245.1 uncultured Candidatus Bathyarchaeia archaeon | reverse complement strand
CAATGATCTCTCTCGGGGTATAATCCATTGCGTAGCTTGTTGGACAGGAGGCACTGCATGTTCCGCACTGGATGCATTCCTTGATCTTGTCACCGCCTGGAATCCCGTAGACATCGTGCAGGAAAACGTCGCCTAAAGCGTGGGCTGTTCGTTCAACACTCTCTTGATGCAAGGAGTATCAAATGGTGGGTTGTGGTCCATCAGCTGGTATATAGATGACGCCCGTGTTCTATGTAGCGCTATATAGAACAGCACGCAATGAGGTGCTTGAATAACTTTTGTCCAGAGCACACGGTTCCGAACAGAAATTTCTATGATTGGTCGAGTCGCGCCGGACAAACGTACGTTTAGAAATCCGCGGGCTTCTAACGCGTCGTAACTGTGAGTGGTTTAGTCCACTTCCAAGCCTGCATAGTCTTCTCTTGAAGCTTCAACGCGTCCTCGCTGCCTAGCTCATTCATGGCTTTGAGAATTAGTAGGTCTTCTACGCTGCGCAATTCGCACTTGATTCTACCCACAATATCGGAGCCACAACAAGCAACGCAGTAACCTTCATGTGAATCAATGGTGGCGGGCGTGATATCCGCGAGCTTTGGATGCGACTTGCACAGGTCAATCAGCTCTTTCGCTCCTCTTAGGGAGACGTAGATATCCGGGGGAAGGGTTACTATGCGACTCGCTAATTCAACCGTAGCATCGTTGAGAATCTGCCAAGCAATCTCAAGCTGCTCACATTGTCCTCGCATCCGTTGATCGTCCGTTGCCAACTGTCGTGCCCTCGCTATCTGAATACGTTTGTCGTATAAGTACTGCCCTTTAAAACTATATGTACTACTTATCGGGATCAAACAAGGCAATAGAAGTGCTATGGGTTTTCACTCCGCGAAATTGGCTGGAACTTACCAAAACTAGATTGTTTCCCTGATGACAGTAGGTCGATCGTTCAAGAAGTTGAGCGTTTGAGGTAACAGGCTTCTCGAAGTGATTCTCGGCTTCGACAACGTGGTCATAGTCGACTTGCACACCGGCAGTGGAAACCGGACATGAACGCATGCAGATGTGTTCGCCCCGAATACAAGAGACATAACACAATTTCCATTGTCACCTGTCGCTTACCAATTCAAATTGACCTCTTGGGCATTGGGGATCCACGGATAGGTAAAGACTCTGAAAGCGCGGCTATTGATGTGGTTGGACTACGCCTTGCGGACACAAAAAATATTCATCTTAGACGCCTACAGAAGAGAAGCAGATGAGGACAAAACACTGCCCACATCATGGGCGAGATCAATGAACTTACTCGTAAACAGCAATCTAGAATCTCGAAACTTTGAATTTTCTACGGCTGCGGACCCTGCTCTTTATGAGTGAACCCGAAGGGTATCGCATAAGTTTTGTCGACGTGCCGCAGGAGACGCCTGAACGAATCCGGACCCTCAGTCTCCGAAACCTTTCGTGAGATCGGCATCCCGCCGTACAGGAGCAAGGCTACCTGAAACCCTAGCATGTAGATATTGTAAATTCCAGATTCCCGGGTTCCCACATTCTCATTATCTCAATATTACGTTAAGCAAGACGATTACAATAAAGGCAATCATGACGCAAGCTTAAACCGGGTCCGTTGACTCCGATTTTATGCGCATTGGGAGATAATTAATTGGAGAAGAAAGGGCCAAGAACCCCAGACATCTCAAGCGATGCTGAAATAGCGGACATTAACCTGATCGATAACGACTGGGAAATGGATCCCAATAGAGTTCTTGCCTTTTACAACTATCTTGTAAAAAAAGGCATAATAGAAAGAGCTTAGGTCGCGGTAATCTTGCGCGTTGAATTGGTTTGGCTGGGAGGCTAAGGAATTCCTTTTACGTCGTCAAAATTGACCATTGTTACTGCACGGGGACGTATTCACATATTTCTGAGGGCTTCTCCATGATGCGGTTGATAGTGATCTCACC
>CAYWMG010000408.1:0-4712 GCA_964459245.1 uncultured Candidatus Bathyarchaeia archaeon | reverse complement strand
TATTGTTCGAGCGATTAAACTTGCTGACCAGACTGGGTTGCATAGTGTGTGGTTAAATGAGGACATAGGACGTGATTCTTTCGTAATGCTTGGAAATCTCTGTAATCAAACTCACCGAATCCGCCTTGCTACAGGGATAGTGAATGTGTACACGAGAAGTGCAGTCCAGATCGCGATGGCCATTGCCACGCTAGATGAGTTGAGCGGAGGCCGCGCCATTCTCGGACTAGGCGCTGGCCACGACCGTTCAGTCCTGGCTGGGCATGGCATAAGAGTGGATCATCCACTCGAACGCTTGCGAGATTACGTAACGATAATAAGGAAAGTACTCTCAGGCGAATATTTCTCTCACGAGGATGAGATCGTTCAGATCAAGAGATCGCGACTGAACATTAAACATCAGGCTCTAGAGGTACCAATCTTCCTTGCAGCTAGAACTGGAGAAACTGTTCGCCTCGCCGGGGAACTTGCTGACGGAGTACTGCTAAACATGCCGTCAAAGAGATGGATCAAGGAGGAGGTTCTCCCAAACGTAAGGAACGGCACTGAAGCGTCCGGAAGGCCTGAGAACGACGTAACAGTCGCAGCGATCATACATTGCCATCTATCCAATAACAAGGATCGAGCCCGCGAAGCGGCCAAGCGATCAATAGTAGGCTACTCCAAGAGCAAGGCATTTGTGAGAATGATTGGCCAGATGGGCTATTCCAGTGAGATTAGAAAGATCCATCACATGGTGATCAGCGGAGAGGGCGAGAACCCCTCCAAATACGTGCCAGATGAACTCGCACGCGAACTCGTTCCATTTGGAACGTTGAATGAAATCATGGAAGAGGTTGAAGATTTCGTGAAGAAAGGAGTCAAGCTGCCAATATTATCGTTCCGACCACAATTCGGCGAGAGCATTCAACTGGTTGAGGAAGCTATTCGAGCTTTTGCAACTTGACTACGTGATTCAACTAAGACGGCTCTGATTCTATCCAGAGATGATTTCGCTCACCGTTCTCTCCAGCAACTTCGACCTATCTTCCAGGATCCCGCGGACTTTCTTTAGGTATGCGGAGTCTCTTTCAAGCGCCTTCCGAGATTCAACTATTTGTTTACGCACTTCCTCCGGTGCAACTCCTCCTTTGAGCGTTCTCATCTTGACTCGGTTGTGAGCGTCTAAGACTTGATTGATGCTGTCCTGGTCAAGGCCTAAAGGATGACCAGTATACTCGACTGCTGCACGGTCGATCGTCTCAACAGTAATTGACATAGGTTTCTTCCTCTCCTCGATGGCTTGTCTGACCATGATGGCCACAATCTGATGTGCTGTCCTGAAGGGTAGGCCCTTCTTTCTAACAATCAATCCGGCTAGGTCTGAGGCAAAGACCCATGTCTTTCCCACATCGGCGAACATGTTCTCAGGTTTAACGGTAATGGTTCGCAACACTCCAGTCATGATCTTGATTGCGCTAAGAGAAGCGTCAAAGGATTTCCAAAGCTCCCATGGCACGAACTCATGCGGCTCAATAGTATCTGACGTACTCTTCATCGTTGCAAATGCGGTTACAAGATGGCCTAACGTGACGGCGCTTATGCCTCTGATGTACTCTAACGCTTTGGGGTTCTTCTTCTGTGGCATGATGCTGCTTGTGTTGCAATATCTGTCAGCCAACTCGGCCCAATCAAACTCGGCGGTTGTCCACATTTGAAGGTCATCGGCCAGTCTTCCCAGGTCATTGCACATAATGGAGATGTTGGAATGCGCTTCCAGCATTCCATCCAGATTAAATATTGAATCTCGAGTATTCTTGCTTACGCCATCATATCCGAGTAATTCTGCTACTCTGCTCCGGTTGAGAGGAAATTCTGAACCAGTTCCGATCGCCGCGCCTGCTGGGCTAATATTATTCCTAACATACAGATTGATGAATCTCTCGAAATTACGTTCCGCGACACAGGCCCACGCAATCAAATAGTGGCCAAGGGTTGTTGCTTGTGCAGGTTGATGGAAACTGAAGCTGAGCATAATTGTATCAACATGTTTCTCAGCCAACTCGATCAGTGTACTTCGATACGCTAAGTTTGCGTCCAGAATTAGCAGAAGCTTATCCCTAAGAACAAAAGTTCGATAAACCGCATCAAGATCACCGGAACTCCTGCCAATATGCAACCTACCTCCAACATTCTCTCCATACTTTTTCGTAATGTACAATTCACCAGTATGTGCGCTCCCGCCTAACTTCAGCCTAGTCTTCTCGACACCTTGAGACTCCATCTCTCTCAAAGCGCTCAAGATCTTAACTGCAACTTCTTTATCCATGAGACCTTCCTCATAGAGCATAACCGCGTGGGCCTTGTCAAACTGGTGACTCGGCATCAAGTGATGCTTAATATTCTCCTCGGGGCCTGGAAAGTAGTGACGCGCCAGCTCTTCGTCAACTTCTTCTCTGAGCCTAGCCTTCTTACCGCCGAAGGTATCTATTCCTGACATAAACCGCAATTGGGAATTTTGGGTGATTTAAATTTTGAAAGACCGGTTCGCTTACAATCACAAAGGCCTCGCCATACTGCAAACTACTTCCCCATCGCTCGTCCCATAGCGTTTAATACGGTGACGCGGAATTCTCTCGCGTTGATAAGTTGAAGATTACAAATTTACGGACAATCTCAGTTACCGTTCCCTTGTCTACATTCGGTAAGTTAGAACCAATCAGGATGTGGTACCGATCACGTTACGCGACGAGACACGCAATCTTATTCTTGGAAACCGACGAAGGCATCACAGGTATTGGAGAGGTCAGCGAGGAGGACGCCGGTTTTGTTCAGAACACAATCAAACCCAAAGTCATTGGGTTAGATCCATTCGATGTGGACAAGATCCAACGCATTGTTACAATGCCGAATGGAACTCTCAACATCAATTGGTATGGCGCTTATGGGATGGATGGACGAGGCGCTTACGGCGGATTTGATATTGCGCTTTGGGACATAATTGGAAAAGCCTGCGGAAAACCTGTGTATAAGCTGCTCGGAGGCAAATTCAGAGAGAAAATCCAATGTCGCTATTGGATGTCGTGCAAGAGCCCTGAAGAGCAAGCTGCCGAAGCTCGAAAGGCTGTGGAGAAGGGGTGGAAGGCGCTGAAGATAAAGATCGGGACCAATCCGGAAACTGATGTTGAACGAATGAAAGCTATCAGAGAGGCAGTAGGCAACCATGTGGAGATAGGTCTAGATCCTAATTGTGCTTGGACTCTCAGCACAGCCGTCAGAACGATCAAGAAACTGGAGAGATATGACCCATCACACATAGAGCAACCAATGCTCGACTTGGATGATATGGCAGACGTGAAACGACATGTAGACGTCCCCATAGTGGCACATGAGAGTTGCCCCAACAAGGAAACGTTGATGACGGTAATTCAGAAGAAAGCTGCGGACGCGGTTTGGATAAACCCCATTGAATGGGGCGGATTCCTAGAATGTAAGAGGGCGTGTGCAGTCGCCGAGGCGGGAGGAATTGGAATCGCAATCGGCAGCAATGCGGCAGAGCTCGGACCAGCTCATGCTTCACAGTTGCATATGGTAACATCAACGCCCAACTTCCATATGCCCAACGACAACTCCAACCATCACCTTGAACCACCCTCAGGCGACGTCATCAAAAAACCATTCATGACCGAACAAGGATACCTAAAAGCACCAGATGGGCCAGGACTCGGCGTTGAGATTGACGACGAGAAGCTTGAGTATTACCATCAAATCTGGCTCTCTGGAAAGTATAAACATGAAAGAGGACTGGGAAGAGATGGGATTTACTACTGGTACAAAACGGAGAATACAACAGACCCAATCTTCTAGATGCTTACCTCCAAATTATGCGCTGACTAAGACTTAAGTCACGTTTGAAATAATAATGCCGCAATTTAGTTAGCCGGTTGCATACGTATCGGTGAAAAGAATAGATTCCGAATTTTCGGGTTCAGTTCTTCATTAACTCGGTCCCCAGCAAGATTGAATGCTAGCGTCACAGCGAAGAGAGCTAAAGCCGGAAACATAGCGAGCCACCAAGCGTTGAAATAAAATTCCCGCGAACTGTACAGCAGGTATCCCAAACTAATGGTTGAGGGGTCCCACAACCCCAAGTAGCTTAGGCCGGCTTCCAGGATTATGGCTCTCGGTATTTGTAACATTACAGCAACTATGGCTGGGGAGATGGCGTTAGGGAGTATCTCTTTGAACACAATTTGTCGATTTGATGCCCCGATTGCTCGCGCGGATTCCACGAAAGATGACTCCCTGACCTGAAAAAATTCTCCCCTAGTTATTCGTGCCACCTGTGGCCAACTCAGGATACCCAAGATTATTGCCACGTACCAGATGCTACGTCCATAGAATGAGATTATGAGTAGAGCGAGAAAGAAGCCGGGGATTATCAGAAATACCTCCGTAATCCTTGAGAGAGTGTCATCCACCACACCGCCATAGTACCCCGCGAGCGCTCCTATCACTATACCCAGCATTGCAGCGATGAATGCCGCAAGCCCACCAACAAGTGCCGAAGTCCTAATGCCGTACAGTAACTGTGAGAGCAAATCCCTTCCCAAATCATCCGTTCCCAGAACATACTTTGATCCAGGCGGAACAAAACTTGCCCCCGTGGTGTCGAACGGGTTATACGGCGCCATCAGTGGTGCAGCAAGACAAAGTGAAAAAAGGAGGAGGGA
>CAYWMG010000407.1:0-1532 GCA_964459245.1 uncultured Candidatus Bathyarchaeia archaeon | reverse complement strand
GTAGTATATGCTCTTACCTCTCGCTGAAACGGGGACTCCCATGATGGTCGTTGCTTCCGGAAGCATCTGCAACTTTACGGCTGCTGCGCCGATTCGGTACATGACCCTGTTGTCCACGTTTAGTACACTAGCCGTCTTGGCGGCTGAACCCAGAGCGATTCCGAGGTCTATCGCTTTGAAGAGACATGTCGGACCTATGAAGTCTAATCCTTGGGTTCTATCCGCCGCTTCGAAATCATCGCATGTCTTGTAGCCGCAGGCTCCGCAGTCGAGTGTGTACTTCTTAGTTCCTCTTACGCCTATGAGTATCACTGCATCTGAATCCCTGACGTTCTTCGCGTCCCTGTGAAAACCGTCGATGCCTCTCTCGTTAGCAATATCGTCCATCGCTTTCGCTATAGACTCAACTTCCTCGCCATCCAACAGACATGTTAAGATGTCATCAACTCCGCCGGTCTTGGGAGCGGTTCTGGCAGAGACCAGCATCATCTTAGCAGCTTCGAGCACGCCTTGCTTCTCCAGGTTTCTTCCATCCACTAGAGGCATAATTCGTCACTCGATCTGCCGCTCCTTCACTCTGTCTAAAGTGTCTACTGGTGCCTATCTTTCCAAACAAAACTAGGGGCAAGTTGGAGTGAACGAATGCGACAACCTATGTCAGTATGTTGCCTCAAATTGGGGTTCAGTTGATTCCAGAAGCTTTGACAAATCCTGTTTTCGACCTTGTGAAAAATACCTTCAGCTCAATGAGTCAAACTTTGGTGCCATACGTGAGTTATCATTAAGGAAGCAATCGTGTTGCTACGTGCATTCGTATAGATTGGAGTGATAGTTTCGCCGTCAAGAGACTTCCAGACGTGTTCTAGTCGACTGTCTTCATGAATTTCGTTGTATGATAATCCGGTTCAAGAGAGCGAAGTCGTTCGAGTCTAGGCATGAGGCTGAAACCTAGACCTAGACAAATGTATCCCCAGAAGTAGAATAGGTAGAATGGCTGAACGATTTGGTTCCACCCTTGAATATTACCGACCCCAATGATTGCGTCCGCGATAGTAATCAGCATCAATCCTATCGCGAGCCACCGCCACACAGAGGAAAAGATTCCGTCACTGAATAGCAGAAAAATCATGACTGCAAGGACCACCAGGAATGCGTCAAGAATTGGGTAAGCAAGCCAAGTTGCATCAACCACCAGATCCTGGGTCGTCATACTTGGGTGTGACAGAACAAGGTTTGGGCCTGCAATCAGCACCCCTAACAGGGGGATCAATCTGAATCGCCAGTCACTGAACGCCGCTCTGAAGTACCACAGGAACTGTAACCCGGCAATGGCTGCTGAAGCATAACCTAGAAAGTTGAGTGTATCCGCAATAGAGGGTAGCGGTGTTGCGGTGTGGAGTATCAGAGCATAAACGCCCTCCGTAAGAGCGCTGAGAAAGACTAGCAGCACGGACGTAAACATTCCGACGTTCATAATCCCTAATCTTCCGTGCACTCCAACCTTCTTGAGCACCGTAAACGCCAATATTGTG
>CAYWMG010000406.1:0-2408 GCA_964459245.1 uncultured Candidatus Bathyarchaeia archaeon | reverse complement strand
TCAGAGGTTTTGAGAAATTCTGCGAAGGTAGACCCGTCGAAGAAATGCCTGATATTACCAGCAGAATCTGCGGCGTTTGTCCAGAAGCCCATCACACTGCCTCAACAAAAGCGCTCGACGCAGTGTTCCATGTCGATCCTCCGCCAGCAGCTAAGAAATTGAGAGAGCTCCTCTACAGCGCTTTCTTCGTCGCCGATCATACAACACACTTCTACGTTCTCTCTGGTCCAGACTTCATAATGGGACCGACTGCTCCTAAAGCTGAACGCAATATAATCAGCGTGATAGGCAAGGTTGGACTTGAAGTCGGTAGTTCCGTGATCAAACATCGGTCAGACGCCCTCGACGTAATTGCAATGATTGGAGGGAAGAGGATTCACCCGAGCTTCGGGGTTCCAGGCGGGGTAAGCAAAGGCATAACCGAATCCGAGAGAGCCAGAATCGAGGCGATAGCGGAGTCCGAAGTGGGATTCGCCAAGTTCACATTGGAACTCTTTGACAAAATCGTGCTTGGCAATAAGGACTACGTGAATCTCATATTGAGTGACACTTATGCAACAGAAACGTACTACATGGGCACGGTTGACGACCGAAACTTCGTCAACTTCTATGACGGCAAGATCAGAGTAGTTGACCCCGATGGTAACGAGTTCGAGAAGTATTCACCTTCAGATTATCAACAACACATCTTGGAGCACGTCGAACCCTATACATACCTCAAGTATCCATATCTCAAGAAAGTTGGTTGGAAGGGGCTGGTCGGCGGAAAGAACAGCGGCGTTTACAGGGCCACTCCTTTGGCCAGACTGAATGCGTCAGAAGGTATGGCCACTCCAATTGCACAGGAAGAATACAAACGAATGTACACTACGCTGGGCAAGAGACCTATCCATTCAACACTCGCGACTCACTGGGCGCGCTTAGTGGAGCTCATGTACGCCGCGGAGCGAATGTTGGAACTCAGCCGCGATCCAGATATTACAAATCCGACCTTTCGGATCATTCCAACCGAAGTACCTGATGAAGGTATAGGCGCGGTGGAGGCTCCTCGCGGTACATTGATACACCACTACAAAACTGATGAGCAAGGAATGGTGAAAGGCGTCAACTTGATCGTTGCCACCGTTAACAACCACGCCGCGATTAGCATGTCGATTAAACAAGCCGCTGAAGGCTTGATCAAGAACGGCGAGGTATCCGATGGTATCCTCAACATGGTCGAGATGGCCTTCAGAGCCTACGACCCCTGCTACGCCTGCGCCACG
This sequence comes from uncultured Candidatus Bathyarchaeia archaeon, assembly GCA_964459245.1. Taxonomy (GTDB): domain Archaea; phylum Thermoproteota; class Bathyarchaeia; order 40CM-2-53-6; family 40CM-2-53-6; genus FEN-987. Next base: position 1,143 of record CAYWMG010000406.1, on the reverse strand, counting down.
CACACTCTCCCGGGGCAAATGCCTCTGGACATGAAGATCTACAACAAGCAGGGGATAGTTATCTACAACCTGAGAAGGCCGTAGAAGGATTCAGAGAAGTCGGGTGTAGGCTGGGCAGCACGACAATTCTACTCTTAGGCGTCGGAAATTCAATCATGGGCGACGACGGAGTGGGAATACACGTAGTAAGAATGCTGAAGAAGAGGATTCCGGCGAAAGATGAATTGGAATTCAAAGAACTAAGCGTCGGAGGCCTCAAACTAGTTGAGGGGATCTTGGGCTACGAGAAAGTGTTCATAATAGACTCGTTCGATATGGAGGATCGACAGATTGGTCGTATACGTGAGTTCTCGCCGGAGCAGTTCAAAGCAACAGAACAATCATCCCCCGCGCCCCACATCATGAATTTCGCCACCGCTTTGGAACTATACAAAAGACTAGAACCAAGTAGGATTCCCGGCACCATCAGAATCTTCACGATCGACATTGACCCAAACTTCACCTTTCGCGAGAAATTGAGCCCAACCGTTCAGGATGCGGCCGAAAATCTAGTTGAAATGATTTTACACCATATCGAGCACTTGTAAGATTGAACAGCTGCCTTTCAACATGGGTAATCTCGGTTTTTCAGTGCTGGTCGAAACGTATACGTGCGTAGGTCCGTGTCCACAATGGTGAGATTCAAAGACGATGGCCAACGCCACTATATGTTCTATGGTCTACTACCGTAAGTCTATGGTGAATCTATTTATTTTCAGGAGTTCCACATCAGGTGAGTATAAACTATGTCAATTCATGTTATGAAACCACACTGTAGGATCAGTAGGGCGTTTAATTCAAAACCTAGTTTCAGATGGATGAGCTGATGTTGAAATGACGCAAGCACTCTTGAAGAAGGAACGGACAAGAGAACAGTGCTTCTTACTGGAAAAGACGTGGGATACACTTAATGAGATTAGCGCAGATCTCAAGAATCGTGGAATCGACATCGAACCAGAAATTTATACATCACTCAGAAGCACTAAAAGCCTCATCACGCAGTGCCAAACTCACCCTAACCCTGATGAACTGACACCACGAGAGATCGACTCCTACTTAGGATTCTGTGTTGGCTGCTGCGGCCAGAACGTTGTCTCTCGCATC
>CAYWMG010000405.1:0-2210 GCA_964459245.1 uncultured Candidatus Bathyarchaeia archaeon | reverse complement strand
CCCTGATTCGTTCAAGAACCTGCTCATCTTAATCTCTTCTTACAGAAGTTGTCAACTATGAACAAGCCCATGGTCCGTTTGTGCCCAACCGAACTTCCCTTTGCTATTCACTTATGCCGGACTTGCCTCACAAGAGCCCTTGGCCTACATACCATTCGACGGTTTGCCTAATTCCTAGCTGCAAGTTTGTTTTGGGTTCGTAGGCAAGTTGTTTTGCCGCTTTCTCTATGCTCACGAATCTGTTCGACGTTACAGAGTTTACCCTATAGGTTGTGAAAAAGGGTTCAGTTTCAATAATGCGTGATACAAACTCTGAAGTTCTTGCCGCTAAGAGGGCAATTCGTTTGGGAACGTAGATTCCAGAAGTCTTAGTGCGGAGACTTCTCGCAATCTCTTCGACGATATTTCTTAGGGTAAACGAGGTCTCATCTGAGACAATGTATATTTCACCAGGTTTTCCAGATAGCATTGCCCTAATAGCACAATCAACCACATCGTCGACGTAAACCCACGGCATGTAGTATTCTCCTCCGGCGATGAGTGGGAAAACGTGTCTTTTCACGAGCCGGGCCATCTTCAATATCTCCGACTTCGTGTCTCCGGGCCCATAGATTTGAGACGGTCTTAGAATTGTCACCGGCGTTTTAAAATCTGCAAAATGCGAGAGAGCAATCTCTTCGCTCTCTCTTTTGGCAACTTCATGTGGGATTGTGGGTTTACAATCGCTGCGTTCGTTTAGTTGTACGTCGCTTTGAACGCCCATAGCGGATATGCTGCTAAAGTGAACCATCATCCTAAGTGACCTCCCCTTAATCACGTTAAGCATGTTTCTGAGGGACACCACATTTAGATCACGCAATCCGTCTCGACCCTTTCTCGAGTTGGTCGATACGCATCCTCCGCCTATCGTGTTGAGAATAATGCTCACATTGTCTGTTGCGACGGCAAGTGACTTGGGGTCATGTGCGTCTCCCCTTACTATCTCAATGTCCAAATTGCTGATTGCGGAAACATCGCTGGTAGGTCTTACGAGTGCCCTCACTTGATAGCCCTGTTCGTAAAGCCTTCTGACCAGATGGCTGCCTACAAACCCCGTCGCACCTGTAACGAGGACTCTATCGCCCAATTTTCGATTCTGAGGCCACTCCGGCGGTTCGTTAATACAGACTTGCCACAATTACCGTTTCAAACAATCTTTCATCTGCACAGAAAACGAGTCAAACCAGCACATTCGGGTTCAGCGTCATTCCGCCGGGTCTTGGATAATAGGCAAGCGACAAAATAAAGGGGCGATGGAGACTTTACGGTTACTAGCTGCGTTCAAATGCCACTAACGAAGAACCGCCAATTCGAGTGCATCTCAACTACGGTCGGTGTCAACTAGATGACCAAGCTCGCATACATTCGACGGATCCCAGAGTTCTATTTGGCCTACCGTTTCAATCTCACAAAGCCGCTCCCAGACAACATAACCATTTCGATTACGCGAGCCTGTCAAAGCAACTGCCTGACATGCGATTGCGGTTCTGATACGAAAAAAGGCGTTGTTAAGATCAGCGAGGAATTATCCCTTGACGAATGGCTTCAAGTGATCGGCAATATAGAATGGAAACTTGCTTTTCTCACGATCTCTGGCGGTGAACCATCTATGAGTCGCAATCTTGAACCCGTCGCTCTCGCTTTCGCAGAACAGACGAGACCGGACTTTGTAACAATACCGACAAACGCGCTAACGCCGGACCTGGTTCTGAACAAGATTCAACACATCCTCGACAAGAGCCCTGAGGGGACTACCTGGCACGTGAACGTAAGCGTGGACGGAATTGACGAAGTGCATGATCACGTACGAGGAGTAAAAGGAAATTTCGAGAAGTGCCTGAAGACGATTGACGGATTGGTTGATTTGCGAAGTCGCTATCCCAATCTAAGAGTTGGAGTCCACACAGTCGTGAGCACTCATACCGTGAATACAGTGGAGAAGACGCTGAATTACTTCCGGAAGGTGCCTCTGGATAATCACATTTCCGAGATCGCTGAGGAACGACTTGAATTGGGAACAATGGGACGCCAGATAACGCCATATCAGGATTACGCAAGAGTAATTCCATTCCTAAGAGAAGCGTTGGGGAGTCGAGAGGAGGGCAAGATTCGAAGAAGCCTACGTCGCTCTTATTATGATTTTGTTAGTAAATGGATCCTAGAACCCGAAC
>CAYWMG010000404.1:0-1755 GCA_964459245.1 uncultured Candidatus Bathyarchaeia archaeon | reverse complement strand
AACCCGAACCGAAGGATTATGATCTTGCTTCTCAGCTCTATACTCACCCTGAGGTTGCGGCGAGGCTACGGATTATACGCGATTACATGGAGCAACACAGGTCTGTGATTCTTTTCACTAATACGCGCACAGTATCTGAGGTGTTAACTAGTAGGTTCAAAGTCTGGGACGTAGACTTTCCAGTTTCAATTCACCATGGTTCTCTGGCTAAGCCTAGTCGAATTGCAGCGGAACGTGGGTTGAAAGATGGAGTATTGAGGGGGTTAGTCGCAACGAGCTCTCTTGAACTAGGCATAGATGTCGGTCGAATCGATCTAGTCATCCAGTACATGGGTCCACGGCAGGTTACGAGGCTCATCCAAAGAGTGGGAAGAAGCGGGCATAGGATTGGTCGAGTTGCGAACGGAGTGATAATCGCCATGGATTCAGATGACATGCTCGAAGCATTAGCGATTGCAAGGATGGCATCGCAGGAAGAGCTTGAACCGGTTGAAATCCCTCAAAAGCCCTACGACGTATTGGCTCACCAGATCGCGGGCCTGCTAATGAAGCAGAGACGCATCACGTTTTATGAGATCTACGAAATGTTCAGAAGGGCTTACCCATTCAAAGATCTTACTGAAGAAGACGTTGAGAAAATCTTTTCATACATGCACACGCGTTTTCCGAGATTAGCTTGGGTTTCATTTGAAGATAAACTTGCACTGAAACCGCGGCGAACTCAGCCTTTGTACCAGTACTATTTCGACAATCTCTCGATGATTCCCGTCGAGAAGCAGTACCTGGTCATCGATGACTCTGCAAATTCAGCCATAGGGGTGCTTGATGAGGCTTTCGTGGCCGAGTTTGGAAAGCCTGGAGTTAAGTTCATAATACGAGGAAGCCCTTGGGGCATAGTTCATCTGTACGGCGATACCATCCACGTTAAGCCTGTCGAAGATCCCACTGGTGCGATTCCAAGTTGGGTGGGGGAAGAGATTCCTGTGCCTTTCGACGTGGCGCAGGAAGTTGGGCGAATACGGGGATTCGTAGAAGACGGTTTGAGAATAGATGAATCTCCACAGACAATTGCCACCATGCTGACAGAGAAATATCCAACCGACCCAGAACCGATGCTACGGGGTCTGCAAGAAACCTTTGAACACGTGAAAAAGAACCTTGTCGTACCCACGGATAAGCGGATCGTCGTTGAAGACTGGGAAGATCTGGTTATTCTACATGCTAACTTTGGCTCTTTGGCAAACCGTGCTATTGCGCAGTTGCTGGGCCAGTTGATTTCTGAACGAACTGGCTACACAGTAGCCGTTCAACACGATCCCTACCGCATATTTATCCAGGCAATGGGCACAACACGAGCTGAAGGCTTGATGAGCCTGCTAGAGGAACTCAAAAAAATGTCTGACGAGAGGATTCGAGAACAACTAACGAGCGCAACGGTAAAGACTGGACTTTTCAAGAGGAGAATGATTCATGTCGCGAGAAGATTTGGTGCGCTCAAGAAGTGGGTCGACTTTGGCAACGTCAGTCTCCGAAGCCTCATGAAAAGTTTTGAAGGAACAGTGATCTACGAAGAAGCGCTCAAGGAGACCCTGACCAAGGACCTTGACTTGGAAAGGGCCATTCAAATAGTAGAACGAATGCGAAGAGGCGAAATCGAAATCAGGACACTGGAAACAGGAGGCGTAGCCAGCCCAGTTGCACGTGTAGGCATCGAGAGGGTAAGCATGAAAACTGATTTAATTCCATCCGAAAAAA
>CAYWMG010000403.1:0-2614 GCA_964459245.1 uncultured Candidatus Bathyarchaeia archaeon | reverse complement strand
GGGAGGAGGAGAACTGATGCATAAACCAGGAAGCTTACGGCAAGAAGAACGAGTATGAGGGAGGCGATCCTTCTCACAATGAAGGAAAGAAGTGCCAATCGGGGCAGAGCCCTTCTTGGCTAAGTCTTGTACATTTCAGTTGTTCTTACCATTCCATCTGGTATGGGTGAGAATCCTTTGACGTTAGACTTCCACACGAAGCCGTTCGGGAAGGCTGTTAGGAAGATGTAGGGTGCGTCTGAGGTAATTTGCCTCACCGCCTGCTGATATAACGGGATCCTGTCGCTAGTGGAGGTGGTGCTTCTAGCCTGTTGTAGTAGGTTATCAACAGTCGGATTATTGTACCTCATGTCATTATCGGAGCCTGTGCTGTGGAACCAGACGTACACGTTCTGATCAGGGTCGGGCCTTCCACTCCATCCTAATCTACATCCTTGAAAGTTATGATTCTCAGAGTCGTTTAGGATTCTGGTGAAGTCTTCCTGCACTATGTTCATTTTTATGCCGACAGCACTGAGCTGTGATTGGAAGAGTTCCGCAATCTGTCTCTCTATCGTTGTGGGCAACGTTATGAAGTCAAATGAGAACCCACTGGGCATACCTGCTTGTTGCAATGCCTGCTTCGCCAAAACTGGATCAGCGTGTGGCCATTTATCGAATGGTTTGAAGGTTGGGTCGTAGAAAGCTCCATGAGCAGGCGTTATTGGGCCGTTAATCTGTTGCTCGACGCCAAAGGTAATTGTGTCAATATATTGCTGCACGTCAATCGCGTAAAGGATAGCTTGTCTTGCAAACTTATTATCAAAGGGTGCCTTCATTGTGTTCAATTCGAATCCGTTGAATCCGAAACTCGGATTCACGACGTAACCGAAGTTTCCAGTAGCTGCATCGCTCTTAACCTTGTTAATGTCTGAGTCGGCAAAGAACCGGATAAAGTCCACCGTTCCAGACTCAATATTGAGTAGGCGCGTCGAAGCATCGCTCACTGGTTTGATGATCACCGTATCCAAGTATGGTTGGCCTGATACGTAGTAGTTCGGGTTGCGATTGAGTGTTACGTGGTCACCGGAAATCCACTCGACGAACTTGAATGGTCCAGCCCCGACTGGATTCTTAACGAAACCCGCTGGATCGTTCTGCACGGCTGTAGGAGAAACTAACATGCCAGCTCTATCGGTTAGCACGCTCAAGAAGGGAGCAAACGGGGCTTTCAGGGCTACCTTGACGGTCTTGCTATCCACCACTGAGACGCTGTCAATGGAACTAACCTCACTCTTCCTGAGGTTTGGAGTGGGAAGTAGTTTCGAGTCTAGCAGGCCCATCATTCGGTCAAAGTTGAATTTCACCGCGGCGGCATCTACTGCAGTTCCATCATGGAATTTGACTCCATCCCTTAAAGTGAAGATGTATGTTTTTGAATCGGGTTGCGTCCAGCTTGCCGCGATGGCTGGAATGATCTCAGTCTTCAAGTTAAGGTCAAGGAAATGTCCGTACAAGGATTGATACACGACCCTGTCGACGGCTGCTGAGGAAGCATGTGGATCCAAGCGGACAATATCGGAATCAATTGCGATAGTTAATGTTCCGCCAGTTTTGATGGCTGCCGTTGAGGTCGTTGTCGTGACAGGGCTAGGTTTGAGGAGGCCCAGTTCGTAGGCTCCAAAAACCGCGGCAGCTCCCACAACAATTACGCCACCCGCAAGAAGCATCTTTCTACGGGTCTTGTCAGGTTTCGATGAGTCTTTTGACTTACTAGTTGAAGTTCCCATGGCAGTTCAACCTAATGCATGATATTTAATGGTGCCGTATCAATTGTTCAAAGAAGTATATTCAAATCAGAACAAAATTTTCTTTCCCAGAAGCCGGGCACTGCCAACGAAATAGTAGTCCATATGGATTAATAAGAATTCATTAACTCTGCGTTACCACTCTAATGGATGGTTCTGAACTTTCTCCTCCCTGTTGATGTTGACTTTTGTTAAGTAACTGAAAACATGGTGCTTTTCATAATGCTCTTACCAGACGTTCCCTAAGGCGTTTCGGGGATTATTTTGAGGGTGGCTGTGTTCGGTGCCGGATTGATGGGGTCGACGATTGCGAAAGACTTGGTTAAGTCGAAGGATGTTGATCAGGTAGCAGTTTACGATGTGGATCAATTCCGTCTGAGAGCGCTCCTAGCGACTGAGCGGTCTTCAAAACTCTCAGTGAAGATACATGACGTTCGCCACATATCTCGTACCGCTGAACTTCTGAGGAGAGTTGACGTGGGTGTTGGTGCGTTACCACATGGATTGAGCGAGTACGCTATCGAGTCTACACTTCGTGCTCGTGTGAGTTTTGTAGATCTGATCTTCGGCTGGCGATTTCAGCAGGGTAGGATCAACTCGACTGCAAGGAGGAGAGGAATTATGATAATTCCTGCTTGCGGGTTAGCGCCTGGCTTAACGAACATGCTCGTGATGGATGCTGTTGAAGAGATGGATCGTGTAGTTGAGGTTCACATCAAGGTGGGTGGAATACCGGAAGCACCGAAGCCGCCCCTCAACTATCGAATAGTCTTCTCTTTCGAAGCGGTGCTTGAAGAATACTTACGGAGAGCACGTATCGTCAAGAA
>CAYWMG010000402.1:0-2843 GCA_964459245.1 uncultured Candidatus Bathyarchaeia archaeon | reverse complement strand
GTCAGACTAAATTTGAGAGAACGGTCTACTTGGCTTCGGGAGACGGTGCTATTTGCAGCAGGTCATCTTTGCGATGCTCAAGGAATCCTTCACGCAGCCCTCGTCTAATGTAATACGGATTTCTCTCTCTCTTCTTCTTGTTGCATAATTTGACGACGAAGGAAATTCCAGGCTTGATCTGTTCAATAGGAACTGCTTCGATAACTTTCGCCTTTACTGCACTGTCAAAAAGCTTCTGTCCAAGTTCGGACCTGACGATTACTGTTGTCCAACCGTCTGGTGAGCCAACCGCTCCTACTGAGATGTCAGCGAGTTCCGCAACGTAGTCTATGCAATAATTGCATGGCTGACTCATATATGGTTCCAGTTCTTTTATGGAAACTTCGAGAACCTTCTCCGCTCCAATGTATAATTTGAAACGGTTTCGCTTAACGACGGTTCTTGTAATCTTTAACGGGTCGATACCATGTTTCTGTTGGATGAACTCTGTAACGAGTTTGTCATGCACGTAAACCTTTGAACAGAACAGGCCAATTGTTAGTACGGGTCGTCCTCCACGTATCCAGGATCCGCCGAATTTTACAGTAGCTTGAGTTGCCGTATGCATTCTCCAAAGGCCCTGCAACTCGCAGGGCAACGCAACGAGGCCAACACGTGCGTCAGGGTAAGATGCTGCTGCATCCGATAGCACTCCTAACACTCCTCCATGAGTATATTTCGATCCAGCCGTTCCGACCAAGTCAGCAGCAGTATCTCCAACGACAGGCACTGTCTTTAGAGCCATTCCGTTGCCTAGAACGAAAACTGAGTTCGACTTGGTGAAGTCAGATGTCGCGAAACAATTTATCACTCCAATCTGGAGGGCATGCGTCATAAGAGCTATGACTGTGCCGCCATCTTGGCCTGCGTGCCAAATCTCTTCATCTAATGCTCTAGCAGAATAAATGTTCTTGTATATTCCAAGAGCCTCTTCCTCCGGCTTTCGTGTTCTGCCGAATAGGAAATATTCGATCTCATCGATTGGAAGTTCAAGTCTCGGACAACTGTAATAGCAGACTTGACATGCCGCGCACGGGCCTTTTATTACTGGTTCCTCGTTCACATTGACATTGAGCACATTAATTGGGCACGAAGCCACGCAGGCGCCGCACATCATACAATGATTAGCGCGAACTACTTCGTTGAATAAGTGTCCCCAGATCTTAGCATTCTTGGGTGGAGACCAGCCATCAGCCATAGGATGCACACCTGAATATTGTCGTTAGAACGAAAGGTAGATATGAACGCTTTCTTCCGTGTATAAGACCGCGCACATAACTAGAGGTATTTTGCAGTTATCATTTCGTGTTCTTCTTGTTTGGCCTTAGATATCTTGATAGAATGGAGACCATAACGAATGAAATTATGATGAACCCTAGAAGATAGCCTAGAATAAGTAGGAGTGTTACAATGATGAAGGTCACCGCGGCCATTCGGACACTTAGGATGGTTATAGTTAGGTAACTAAGAATCACAAAAAGAGTGATGGCTACCGCTCCAAATCCGGTTATTAACATCGTCAAGTCTTTACGCGAGTGGTTAGACAATCGATTTCGTCTGCTTGTTTAAGGTTTTGTAGACAACATTCCGCCTTAGTGACGGTGAAACAACGTTAAGCGAGTAATCGTTAGGGCGCAAGGCTATCATCTGCTTGATCCAGCAAGTTGTAGAGCTTTCTTTGAAACCACTTCATACAATTTGGCAAATCTTCCGTCTCTAAGAGACGTTTCAAGAGATTGATAGTTGGTCAAGTGTGAGTGGGTGTCTTCCTTGCGTATAGTTATAAATTTCATCCACAACATGTCTTGAAAGATTGCGGGATGAGAGTTGGAGAGTTCGCTATATATACAGTGGTAATTTCTCGCTCCCAGTTATTCAACCCTTTACGCCGATAATCTTGGTTTGAATCGTAACGTTCCGCATCCTTGACGGCAGCTAAATGGGGATAACTGATGCTCACGGTTAGTTCTCAGTCCTGATAATCTGACCTCTCTATTATACAGCAAAAGATTCACCGCTCTAATGGGCGCGATAATGACTAAGGAGAGCACTCGTCTCTCGGAAATCATGACTCGTAAGGTAATATCCGTAGATGTTAGTGAGCTAGTTGAAGAAGCTCTTCGATTAATGATCAAGTTCGATGTCGGAAGCATAATCGTAACCGACAAACAGAAGCCGATCGGTATCATTACAGAACGAGACATAACTAGAGCCGCACTCCGAGGTGACAGCTTGCTGAAAATTCCTGTTCGCAGCCTCATGTCGAGACCAATTCAATCTGTCTCACCCGATATGGAGGTTACGAAAGCTTTCGAGACAATGTTAAAACTGGGAGTGCGCCGCCTTCCAATTGTTGAAGATGAGAAACTTATTGGGGTCGTTACAGAGAAGGACCTCACTAGATGGGTACTCCGCGTTTTTTATGAGCCAAGCCTTCCGGAGGAGATACGTGCCCTCGTGCAGAATCCGGAGATTGAAGCTCTGGCAGGAAGAGCTAGATGTCCTAGCTGCGGAAACTTTCAAGGCGAATGCATCTGTGTAAGGACAGCGGTCGCGCCGGAAGAATAGGCGCTCAACTATTTTGCAGAATAAATAGAGTAAATTATCGCCAAAAACCCGATCAACATAATTGTAGTACTAACAAGCAACGCCAAAAGGAGGTTCGAAATCGGATCACTCAATGGTGCGACAACTACGTACAGGAGACCTTCTATGACAGTTGCTCCGGTAATAAGGGCAAACCCAATCGCGACAAAGAGTAAGGGCCGGCTTGAATTTCTCCTGTAACCCTTCCAGGCCAAGTA
>CAYWMG010000401.1:0-2897 GCA_964459245.1 uncultured Candidatus Bathyarchaeia archaeon | reverse complement strand
GTTCAATCTAGGTCCGGAGGAAGGAGTGGCAGCATTACTGGTTGGGTGGGGAAGAGGAATGCATGAAGGATTCATGTACACGAATCGTGACACGATTTCACTCGGGATTGGAATTAGTCTCAAAGATCTTGATGAATCCGGTCAGCGTCCTCACATTTTATACGAAGAATTCAAGAATCACCCCTCGATTGTCCCGCTCGTGCGCGACGGAGAGTTGAAGGAATATTCAGCTCACCTCATCCCCGAAGGCGGGTGCGACTACGTATCTCGAGTCTACGCTGACGGTATGCTTGTTGTCGGAGACGCTGCCATGCTGGTTAATGCCATTAACTGGGAGGGAACCAACCTTGCCATGACATCAGGAACTCTAGCTGCCGAGACCGTGATTGAAGCAAAGAAGAAAAGCGACTTTTCTTCCCACACGCTTAAAAAATATAGACAAAGGTTGGAGGAGAGCTTCGTTCTGAAAGACCTTAGAAAATATAGAAATGTTCCGAAATTCTTCTCCAACAACAAACAATTTTTCAACCTATATCCCGAATTAGCCAACGAAATAGCTTACACTTGGCATTTGGTTGATGGTGAAACCAAGGAAGAAAAAATGGAAGGAATCAAGTCAGAACTGTTCAAACGTCGTTCAAGATTCGGCCTGCTGAGCGACGCCTACCGTCTTTGGAGACTGCTCTCGTGACACAACGAATAGAGGATAAACTATACCGTGATAGGTACAAGGTTGATGAGGAATCACATTTATGGATCAAGGATCCAAACATGTGCCTCAAATGTCCCTTCAACTTCAGATGCATCAGAGTCTGCCCGACTGATGTCTTCAAATGGGAAGAGAACAAGATCACCATCACGTATGATGCATGCGTAGAGTGTGGCGCGTGCAGAATCGCATGCTATGATATTGGTTGGAAAAACCCGAACGGCGGCTTTGGAATATCCTACAAGTATGGCTAGAGCCTTACTGGCTGGAACGCAATGCTTAGGTTATTTCCATGTTCATTCCAATTGAATCTAGGAACCCGTCGTCGAGACCGCTTAAGCCTTTGACTCAATGCTTGCGTAACAATTGGCAAGGCTATGGTAGCATCAACAAAGCACTGAACCATCGTCGCATGTGGGTTGTACTTTCCCCAACTTTGGGCCTCCTCAAAGGTTGAACCACTAAGTCCACCCCACTGTGGAACGTCTGTGGTAAACTGGATTGCGAAATCATGCGTCCTATCATGTCGCGTTTGATAGCTAGCAATTACAGCAGTCTGTTGAATAAAGTTCTTGGGAACACCACCTCCCACAATGATGACCGAGGTATGGTTTGATTTCTCGGTAATCCTCGAACTCTCGTCCACGTCCCGCATATGATCTACAATTATGTGCCGTTTCCTTCTTCTGTTTGCGAACATCAGTGAGAATCCCATGCCACTATCGCAATAGGCTGGAACAAACACTGGAACTCCCGACTCATAGGCAGCAACACAAATTCCATCACGATCTTTAGCTAATTCGGAAACCCATTTTCCAAATTCGTAGAGCACTTCACGTGACGAGTATGATCTTCCTGACTGGAGACGTGCGGAGAAACCTTTTTCGATCATTACATCCAGTTCGTAAAATTTCCTCTCATCTGCGTACACGTCGTACACACGGTCGATTCTTTGTTTCCTGAGCATCACGTTGTCAATGTTATCCGTACCCTGAAAATGTCTGCCACCAATGGTCTCGTACGCATCATGGTAGAGAGTTGCGCCAGTGGTAACCAAGACGTCGATCATTCGTCGTCTGATCAAATACGTTACAAGGGATCGCATCCCAGCCGGTACCATAGCTCCTGCAAGGCCAAGCCAGATTACCATTTCACGTTTTTTCAACATCTTTGTCCAAACTTCTGCAGCCTCGCCCAGCTTGCGGCCTTGAAACCCCGTTAAGGCCATATCATGGACTAAATCACTCGCAGTCTTATCAGGATCTATCTCGATCGGTTTTGTCGGCCGTCTTAGAATCTGTTGGCGTTTCATCTTGTTCGCCTATTAGAGGTCTTTCTTTACTTAAAATCTGCGAACGATTATTTTTATCCGAGAATTTCTGCTACGAGCTTATCTTCTGATTCGCTTCTCTTTGGCCGATCGTGTCTCCAATATTTTTCGAATCTGCCGATTATTGCCAGAACGTCTGTTACCGGAACCCAATCAGATGTGATTGGGAACATTCGTTCCGTAGTAGGTTTCTTCCCTAGATCTTTAATTTCACTTCTCATTTCAGCCAGGTTCATGATGCCTCAACTTGCCAACATACTCTCTGGTTAGTAATTTATTTCATTCGTTTGGTGCGTTTTCTGAGCAGGGCGAGAATCTGTTCGCTGAATTGTTCATTGTCTGGTTCGATTTGGATAATTTTACACCTTACCCTTCCTGAACGGTTTCGAACTGCTTCAGCAACCTTTCGCTGCCACGGCACTTCAACCACGATTATGCATGATTTGTATGATGATCTTTGAATCCAATCCAGAAGATTTTCAGTAATCCTTCGTCTAATTGTGCTCGTTGGTTTGAGTGAATTTTCGACCTGAGATAATGGGTAGACATCCATAAGTTCGTAGGGGATGACTCCGAAGACTAAACTGTATGCACATACGTGCAGTCCGCTCATGCTGGACAGTTTTTTAAGAATCTGGTCTTGGTTGGGGTTTTGTCGAAATGGTTCTAGATGTCTCTCAGGAAGCAGTAGAACATGTTTTGATCTTTTTGGGTAGAGATAGTTCGTTCTCAGTTGTAGTTGGTATCGAACGATTTCGGGTTTGTGAAGGGCGGCCTCGGAAATAATAAACGGCCCTTTTTTCTTTCTAACAGGCGTTTCCAGTTCGAAATTGTCTGAATATTTCAATAATGTGTCAA
>CAYWMG010000400.1:0-4291 GCA_964459245.1 uncultured Candidatus Bathyarchaeia archaeon | reverse complement strand
CAGGATGACGCTAACGGTCACGCTAGATTCTGACGCGCTACTCACCTGAACACTTACTGTTGACCAAGAGCGGTATCTGCATTTCTAATCAAAAACAACCTCTTATGTTATATCCCCGATCGGGTGGTGCGCACACACACTAAACCCATAATGGTACTGTGGCGCTACCAAAAACGGCATGAGCTACGCAAGACTTGTGTAACTATCGCTATTTTCTTCAGAGGCCAAATCTGTTTCGACTGCTATTTATCAGGCTGACTGTGTGTGTTTCGAACGGATCAGGTGAATCACCTAACATCACCGGTCTGCTTGACTTTTTTCATATAACTCGGCTGCCGTGATCTCCTTCCGCATCTCTTCCCAGTTCTTCTTCCAATATCGACGTGGATAATCAACGCTTACGTAAAGCAGTACCAGAACTGAAGGCCAGCCGAACAACGCATTCATGATGTTACCTATCTCTAAATTCAATATCATTAGGTAACTGATAATCACTCCTTGGGTCATGTAAAACATCCCCCACATAATGTTGATGTCAAACCAGGCCTTGTACCAATATTTGCTCTTCCCGAATTTTTTCTCAGTACGTTCGATGGTCTCCTTGCCTATCAGTGTCATGACAAATGGGCGTGGCCTCAACATCGAGCCGACGAATAATAGACCTATGATCGTGGCGTCAAGTGAAGGTATAAGCGTGAACGCTGGATGCAGGGAGGCTAGATAGCGACCAGCAACAATCGTCACGGTAACAATCAAAGTGATAATTGCAAAAACACTGAGAGTACGCGTCATAACGTAACGCGTCACTATGACTATTATCGGCCACGCAATAGCGCAGTACACGCCAAGCAGGGGAATAGACGGCAGCGATACAAACTGCACGAGGAGAAGGGGAATCAGCATACCCAAGACAAAATCATGCCAGGGCATTCTGGACAGATTAAGTTTGAAAATTGACCAGGCTGTCTCCTCCTTATCATCCATCTGTTAGCAACCTCAACAGCAAGCCAGCTACTTTGGGTCTCCTAAAGCTAGTGCGCTCGAATTTTTAAGATGAAATTTTGTAGCACGACACGCTGCGATGTGAACGTTGGAAGACGTAATCTCTTGACTGGAACGTAGGTTCGATTGTGATCGAAAGGTCTTATGAAACATCTACAGTTCAAATTCTATTGCCCGCACTACTAGTATACACACACAAATTACTTGAACGAACGAAACGACGGTTTTATTGGTTATTTATTGTCTTGGATTCTCACGGAAGAGAGCGTCGTAATAGGCGAATCGCTACAGGATCGAAAGATTCAATGCTCGGAATTGATGATGGTTACATCTTAGCCTGAGCTATGGAGTTTGGTTCTATGGTGGTGACTCATGGTAGGAACTAAATTAAGGATTGATGGCCTAGTTGACTCGGCTGTCGACCAAACCGACCGAAGAATATTGGATTTAGTGAGACGCGACGCGAGAATTTCTATTACCTCTTTATCCGAGAGTCTTCACGTCTCCAAGTCCGCGGCAAAGTATCGCCTCGACCGACTCGTTAGGACCGGCATGATCAAATACTTCGCATTGGCTGATCCAGCGGCTTACGGCTTAAAACTCTCAGTCGCATTCCACCTGACAGTTGAACCTCGTGCGCTTGAAAAGGTGGCTGAGAAGTTAGCTACCTATGATGAAGTGATCGTAGTTTATGCAATTTCAAACGACTGTGCGCTCATCGTTCATGGGCTATTCAGGGATAACAATCACCTTGAAGACTTCATGCGTGAGAGGCTTTACGTTATGAAAGGAATTCGTGATACGAGGGCTGGAACCATAATACGACGATACAAATCAGGACATACTATGGTAATATGAATACCAACACAGAGACCAAAATTTCCTTTCACAATCATGGCGGCACTGTAGTTGTTGACTCGTCGTCGCCTCTACTAGTGCGCGCACACAAATTACATGAACGACGACGAAAAAAACGAATGGTTAGCCGTTCGTTGTTTGCGATTCAGTGGTTAGTTGTTCAGAGGTTATAATTTTGGCTGCTTACTGAAGAGGATGAAGATTACTGAATTTCACATTTATCGTTGTGTAGGCGTTGTAGGCAGTTTATGCATACGATTCGTTCACAAACTCTACAGTAGTCCCAACCGAGCGACAGTTCACTCGCCTTCTGTGACAGCTCCAGTCCACATTCAGCACAGTTCTTTGCAATAGTCTTAGGCTTTTTTTTACGCTTGAAGGGTGTTGATTGAGCGGAAAGGATTGCAAATTCAATACCTAGCAAAATTAGTAGGGGCGTAATTTCTGGGAGTAATTTTGTAAGGCTTTCCAGCAGTTGCGTAATTTCAGTAAGTTTGGGCGTACTGTACGGTGCAGGGTCAGGCACCGAGAAGGTCATGTTAGTGCGCAATGTTGATGGCATGTACGATGTAATGTTGAACGTAGATATGCCATCTTCTTTGTTTGATCGCATGTATGATGGCATGTATGAAGTTGGGTTGAAAGGAGAGATGGAGTTTTGATTGAATGATGAGACTCGCGCAGAAGGTCCTCTCATGATCACAGTTACCGTTGAATCAGTAACTGACCTTGAACAACACTGGGTGAAAACAATGTAGTAATAGGAGCCTATGTTCCCCGGCAAGTCCACATTATAACTTCCACTGAAAACTTGACCTCTCGCGAAGATACATTGAGGCGGCGTATTCACGATCCCACAGTTCTGAGATGTCAAGTTAGGATGACTTGAAAAACAGACTAGAGATTGGAAGTCTTGTTGTCCTCGTCCATCCCATTGAGTGAGGATGTATAAGTCAAATGGTCTTGGGCTTGAGCTGACATTCACCTCGATCTTTCCTGTGAACGGAATCCCAGTCCATCCGACTCGACAATTCTCCATAACTGAGCTTAAAGTCACGGCGGTTGTTGAAACAACGGTCGAACTAGCACCGGGAGGCACGGTAGACATTACGGACAATGGTGCAACTGCCAATAGCATGCAAGAGAACAGAATTCGAGTCTGAACGCCAAGGGTCAAGCGAATAACCTGTTGCATGTTGCTCTAGCAATATCGGAATCAAGCAAAATTATGGTCTCTATATTGGATAAGCAACTGTGTGTCGCATCAAAACGAGCACGGGTTTTGGTCAGAAGAGATGACCACGAAAAGGCAATTACGATACGAGAACTAGGAAATTACCGCACAAAAAATAGCAGCCTAAACAAAACCCATCATTAGCCGCCGAACCAATACCAGGCTAACTACCAAACAGCAGAACAAGAAACCGGAAACCACCAATAGTTCATTCCTATTTTTTTCGGTGGGGGAGGTGCCTATATTGGTGCGCGACGACGACGACGAAAAAACGAAATGAAACCTCAGTTAAATTTTAGGTGCCCGCACTAAGTGTATGACGACGACGAAACTGTGATTGCTTCTAGGCGGGGTTTCGCCTAGTCCTCCTTCGCCTAACGCGCAATGATTGCTCGTTAGCGCATTGAGTTGTGCGTTGGTTCTTTCTAGAGTTGCGCGATATGTGGTGCGACCCATGCGTATGTGTGCGCGGCCACCAATATGTAATTCGTACAACTTGTGCTACTGTGGAGTTGTCGACAAATTCCCACTTTCTTAAACAGGGAGACCTATAAGCCCTGCCGCCTATACGCTACTATGTCAGATCGAATTTTTCAGTGCCATTGCCAGAAATGTAGTGGACAATTCGAGTTCACAGGAAGCTATGAAAAATTCAAGGATTTTATGGACTCGGATGATTTCACTTGTCCAAATGGCCATACGGAAAAACGATCACCACGATGTTTTGTTAAAGTTTTGAAGATGAGCGAACCGCTGCCGGTCTTGGAATGGACGCCAACTAAAGGTAGAAAGTATGTCAATATTCTGGATTATCCGACTGCTCGCGTTAGCGGTATGCAGATAGATCATCTCGGGTCGGGACTCTACATTGATCGGCGTACTGGAAAGAAATACGATTACGAAGAAGATAGTAAAGGAACACGACACTACTTCGAAGTTGTAGCTTGACTTCTGCCTGAGAAAGTATTCTAAGCAGGATTGGCCGACGAGTTTGTGAACGTGGATGGCTAAAGTTCAGTTTGAAAGAGGCTTGGTGAGTCTTGCGGTGATCTTCTGCAAGAGTTCCTGAACATTGCGGCCTGTCTTTGAACTTATTTCCACGATCTCCTCATGTTCGAATACTCTGCGGGTTTCCTCGAAGACTTTGTCCAGATGTTCACGTGTTGCAAGATCGATCTTGTTGAGGCAGATCAAGAC